>CADBUP010000176.1 GCA_902797885.1 uncultured Ruminococcus sp. | reverse complement strand
TTATTTTTAACCGAGTCTATGAAAGGAGGGATGCTTATGAAAAGTAAGCATTGTACTTATGGCAAGAAAAGTGCTTTTTGCGCTTTTGTTTATCGCGGCTTACGCGATAATTTTCGCCCAAAAAGTAATGTAACCGCCCAACCCGCTAAGTTGACGGTTACAAAGAACTATTAACTTAATAGGGCATAACCGTTTTGAGGTCTTGCCTTTTCTGTTTACAGTATAGCATATAAAAGAAATTCTGTCAAGGATTTTTATACGAACAAGGTTTTAATTGTATAATTGTTTTTGTTCTTGGGAAACGGTTCGTAACTGTTTCGAATTATACATATATAAAACGGTAAAATCGGAACAATTCCAAACTGTTCCGATTTTACCGTTTTTAACAGCCTATTAATTATCGGCTTAATTTTTTAATGACATCGTCATAATTTTCGATTCTGTGCGGAAAGAGACAATTGGTACAGTCTTTAACACTTCGACCGTCCGGAGTAATTATGTAACTAAAGCTTCCGCCGCAATCGGAAATATTATAAAGCGGACAGAAACAGAAAAGGCAGTTAATATGCTCTGACTTGTGACAGGGATAAAATTCGCATTCTCTGTTTTCAAAATATTTATAACTCATATTACTTAAGGTCAACAACTACCTTACGGTGGGGCTCTTCGCCAATACTGTATGTCTGAACCTTACTGCTGTTCTGGAGCGCGGAATGAATAATTCTCCGCTCATTCGGAGACATAGGCTCAAGTGTAACAGCAGAACCCTCGCGGATAACGCGGCGCTCTAAGCTTTTCGCCAGCTTAATAAGAGTTTCTTCGCGCTTTGCTCGATAGCCTTCGGTATCGATATTAACCTTAATATAAGAGTTCTTTTCTTTATTTACATAAAGGCTTGTGAGGTATTGAACGGCGTCGAGGGTGTCTCCCCTCTTGCCTATGAGCAGACCCATCTTTGAACCCGAAACATCTATGTCGATGCTCTTTCCGCTGTTTACTACATTAAGCTCTGTGTCATCAAGACCCATTTTATGAATAAGTGTCTCAGCAAAATATTTAGCATCCTCCATAGACTTCGGAGTTACCTCGCGGCGTTTTCTTGAAGCGGAGACGTTATCTTCTTTCTTATCGGCCTTTATTTCATCCGTCTTTAATTCGCGAACCGGTTCGGAAACAGCGGGTTTCTCGGATTTGGGAGTTTCTTCGGCTTTAGAAGCCTCTGCCTTCTTTTCAATGTTTTTGGACTTAGAGCTTTCTGCATAATCCCGTGCAATCGGCTCGGTCCTCGGCGCATATGGATTTACGGATTTAGTCTCGAATTCATCGGAATGAGCGCGTTCTTTAGCAATCTCTTTAATCTTGCGCTCTTCCTCCTCTGCTTCTTTGGTTATCCACGCAGAGATAACGACCTCCTTGCCGAGTAAAAGTCCCATAAGACCCTTTCCGACTTCACGTTCAACCTTATAAGACAGTTCTTCAATCGGAACACCGAAATCCTTTGCCGCCAGCTCAAGAGCCTCTTCTTTATTTTTTGCGTTTTTTTCTATTTTTCTTAGCATTAACAATCTCTCCTTCAATCTGCTCCTCGGTTATTCCGGGATTTATCACTTTTGAAAGTACAATCTGCTGTATCAATGCAAAAATGTTACTTATTATCCAGTACAGGCCTATTGCCGAAGGAAGGGTAAAAGCAAACCATGCCGACATAAGCGGCATCATTATCATCATACTCTTCATCGGGTTTGGAGATTCTTCACCGTTTTTATCGGTTTGGGGCTGCTGCGGATTCTGGAGCTGTGAAACCCAGGATGTCAGATATGCACTAACGCCCGACAAAACAGGTATAATCCAAAGCAATACGGTTCCGAGAGTCAGGTTATTTATCTTCCCTACAAAAAGACCCATGAAAGCACCTAAATCCGGTGTTTGTGATAAGTCCATCCCGAGGAAGTTAAAGTTTATTAAAACAAAGTTCCTGCCTATTTCGGTAATCCAATGGTTTTGTAAAACTTCAGGATACGCGTGTAAGAATCTTGCTATCTGAATTTCATACATTCCGAACATTTTGTATGAGTTATCGGTAAGCTTAGCCATATTATCTATGCCGACCATAGAGAAGAATGTATTAAGCTTATCGGGATTACCGTCCGACCATTCGGTAACAGCGCTGACGATACGCCAAACTTCATCCGAATGAAAGCCCATAATATAGATTATGGGTTTTTTAACAACCCAGTAAAGCATCATAATTATAGGGAGCTGTATAAGCAAGGGCAGGCAGCCGCTCATCGGATTAACCTTATACTTCTGATACAGCTTCATTGTTTCCTGGTTTAACTTTTCCTTGTCGTTTGCGTACTTCTGTTGAATTTCCATCAGAAGCGGCTGAAGCTTCTGAGTTTTAAGCATAGACCTTTGCTGCTTAACTGTAAGCGGCATAAGTACGGCTTTTATTAAAATTGTAAAAATTATAAGCGCAACGCCATAGTTTCCGGTGAGTACACTGCAAACGCGAAGCACCCAACCTAAACCCATCATTATATAGGACACTTAGCTGTCCCTCCTTTGTATTATCTATCGGCTAAGTTGCATCTGAAATTTACGGATAGTCTATACCGCCCTTAAACAGGGGATTACACCGAAGAATTCGAAATATCGCCTTTATGCTTCCGCGCAGGGCGCCATACTTTTCTATCGCCATAATCGCATACTGAGAACAGCTTGGATAAAACCTGCAGCAGGGCTTCTTCAGCGGAGAAATCCTCCTGCGATAAAATTCAATAATGCAAATTAATATTTTTTTCATCTTAATTATTAATCTTGATTCTTTGCCTTGCGGCAGTTTGAGTTCATTGAGTTTAGTATACCGAGTTCGGCCGCGGCGGAAATAAAGTCCGCTTCAACCTTTTCGGCAGACGCGGTCAGGATACGGGACCTTGCCACGATACAGATATCGAAGCCCGTCATTAACTCGCTTTGGTGGCGGCGGAACAATTCTCTTATCCTGCGCTTCGCTCTGTTACGATATACTGCTTTTCCTATCTTTTTGCCCGCTGTTATGCCGAGACGAAGAGACTTACCCTTCGCTCTATATATCACCATTGTCGGACGGACAGCAGACTTACCGCGGCGATACAGTCTTTGAAATTCGGAATTTCTGCACAGACTGATAATTTTCCCCATAATAAACTCCGTTCTGCCCGCAAAACCCGAAATCAGAGAAAACTTGTCCGCTTACTCAAATTCCTTTCGGTTTATTCGGGCGTATAAACCCATATAGACAAAAAGACGCTTTGAAGCGTCTTTTATGCGGACAGCTTCTTTCTGCCCTTAAGTCTTCTTCTCGCCAAGACCTTGCGACCGTTTTTGGTGCTCATTCTTTTTCTGAAACCGTGCTCTTTTGCGCGATGTCTTTTCTTAGGCTGAAATGTTCTAAGCATTGTTGCCCCTCCTTCAATATATAAATCAAAATAATTCTCATTAGGAAAATCTATAATATTATACCATGTCTTTGACCGATTGTCAAGGGCTTAGGCAAAAATATTTAACGAAGCTGATTATACTGAATTTTCGGCTTGAAGAACAAATTATATTATGGTATAATATAATTTACAGACTGTCGAAAAAGTTATTTTCAGCAAGATATTGCTTTGAACTGACTGCCCTAAGCCCATAAATCCGCCGCCGCGCCCGTTGCGG
>CADBUP010000175.1 GCA_902797885.1 uncultured Ruminococcus sp. | reverse complement strand
GCTTGTAAAAGATAAAGACGGGAATATCGGATGGGTATCCGAAACATATTTAAAAGAGGTGTGAAAATATGGAAATCGAAAAAATCATGAAGTTGGTGGACGCTGGATTCACGCGCGAAGAAATTTTGAATTTCGCTGGCGAAAAGTCTGTGGATAAGCCTGTGGAAAAGGTTGTGGAAAAACCTGTGGAAAAACCTGTGGAAAAGGTTTCGGAAAAACCTGTGGAAAAGGTTGTGGAAAAGTCCACAGAAAGTGAAGCGCTGGGTGAAATTTTGCAGGAAATGAAAAATGTGGTTCTGGAAATTCAGAAGGCTAACATTTTTCGCGCGTCTCTTCCTGGCCCCGGTGAAGGCGATAATGTTGATAACATTCTTGCGTCTATTATTAACCCTCGAAAGGAGAATAATTAAATGGCTGTTAATGAATTGAATTTTAACCAGTTGTCTACTGTCCTTAACGCGATTGTTTCCCAGGCGACTGGAAATAGTAATATTATCCCGACTAATACTGGCGAATTTGTATCTGTTGCGCAGGTTGGCCTGAAGGCCGGGTATGATCCTGTTCTGGGCGCGATTTCCCAGGTTTTGTCCAACACGATTTTTTCTACCCGGCCCTATTCCGCAAAATTTAAGGGGTTGGAAGTATCTAATCGTCGATATGGCGCAATTACGCGCAAACTTAATACGGTTGATAAAAATTGGGAAAATGATGCGCGTATGACGCTGATTGACGGGCAGAGCGTTGATCAGTATACGGTGAACAAACCTGAAATTATTCAGACCAATTTCTACGGCGCGAACGTCTACGAAAAGTCTTTGACCATTTTCCGTGACCAGCTGGATAATGCGTTTAAGGGCCCTGATGAATTTGGTGAATTTTTGGCAATGATTACGCAAAACGCGAATGACATGATTATTCAGGCGCATGAAAATACTGCACGTGCAACCATTGCCAATTTGATGGGCGGTGTTATTGACTATGCTGATGCGCGTACGGTAAAATTGGTTACCGAATACAATGATGCTGCTGGAACCACTTTGACGCCGGAAAACGTTTTTGCCCCTGAAAATTTTGCGCCGTTTATCCGCTGGGCGTATGCGCGAATTATGTCCGTATCCGACGCACTTACGGAACGAACGTCCGTGTATCACACTAACCTGACCGGGAAACCGATTAATCGCCATACCCCAAAAGAATACCAGAATTTGTATTTGTACGCGCCGTATCTTCGCCAGGTGGACGCGCAGGTTAAAACTGTTAATTTTAATAATGGTTTTATGGATATTGGGAATTATGAAGCGGTTAATTTCTGGCAGGCGATCGGTAGCCCCGATGCAATTAACGTAAAAGCAACTAGAATTAACCCCACTGACGGTACCCTGGTGACGGCGGCAGAGGCAGTTTCCACCAGCAACATTTTTGGCGTGCTGTTTGACCGGGAGGCTGCAGGGTATAGCGTATTTAACCAGTGGTCGGCTTCCAGCCCGTTCAACGCCAAGGGCGGATATTCTAATATGTTCTGGCATTTTACCGAACGTTATTGGAACGATTTTACCGAAAATGCGGTAATTTTCCTGCTTGCATAAAATTTGAATAGGAGGGCGCAAGAATGAAATTTGTTTTTTACGCATTTGCAAAACGTATTAATTCCACAAAAATTCCCGGAAACGGGCATGTGGTGGAGGGAAATATTTTTGAACCGTGCGAAATTCTTGCGCCCGTTTTGATTATTTCCCCAAATAATTATAATATCACTTATAATTATGTACAAATTCCCGAGTTTGAACGCTATTATTTCATAAAATCCTGGGAATTTTCGGGCGGCAGGTACTACGCTAAATGCATGGTTGACGTTTTGGCATCGCACAAAACGCAAATTGGCGAAACTACGCAGTATGTTGTGCGAAGCGCGTCAAATTATAACGGCTATTTAATCGACACCGCATACCCTGTTACGTCAAACTTTTCAGATGAGAACATAATCATAAAAGACATTTTTACCTCAGAATATAATTATGGCAAAATTGTGGTTGGAATAGTGGGCGGCGCGTCTACTGTAAACGGTGTAACATATTATGTTATGTCGCCGCCAGAATTTGGCGCATTGCGGGAAAAAATAATGGCGGCACTTCCGACGCAGGAAGGCGTAGAGCTTGAAATTAGCGACACCCTCGGAAAAATGTTGTATAATCCATATCAATATGTTGTTTCCGCGATGTGGTTCCCGTTTTCGAATATTCCCACAAGCGGCAGCGCAAATATTTTTTGCGGATTTTTTGACACAGAAATTAGCGCGCAGGTTTTGGGTAAAACACAGGAAACGCATGTAATAGGAACGTATGAAATACCGGATCATCCGCAAATTGCGCGAGGCGAATATTTAAATTCGTCCAACTATCGCAAAATAATTTTGCATTATCCGCCGTTCGCGGACCTAGAATTGCGGGCCTTCCCAGGGGGCACAGCCATAACAGCTACGATAAAAGTAGATTATATATCCGGGCAAGCAATTCTTGACGAAATTACTTCGGGCGAAACCGATATAACATATAATCGAGCGAGTGCATCTCTGGGTGTGCCCATGCTACTGGCGCAGGTTACGACATCGGTTAATCCGGTGCAGACTATGGCGGTATCTGCTGTTTCGCAATTGGCGAAAAATCCAGTTGGAAGTGTGTTAAGCTGGCTTAAACCTGGCGCAAAATTTTTGGATACAAAAATTTTTGGCCTGACTGAAAAAGAATTTGATGAAAGCTTTGATGCTATTTTTGGTGGCGTGATGGGAGATACTTCGGGAGTAAATAATCCGCTACTAATGTATAATGTTAACACTTCCGGCATGTCAGGCTCAACATTGTACACCGCCGCCAATTGCGGCATTGAAGTGATATATTCACTTCTGGCGGATGAGGATAATGCGCGACTTGGAAGACCACTTTACAAACCTGTTAAATTAAACACACTTTCCGGTTTTTTCAAGTGCGCAACAGACGCATTTCAAATTTCCGGCGCAAATTATTCGGAATTAATGTTAATTTCCGGATATTTAACAAACGGGATGTACTGGGAGTAATTTTGTATGGCCTACTATGACGGACATGATTTAATGCGTTTTGCAGGGTTGATGGGGCAAAAAGAACAGCCATATTGGTATGCAACATTTTGCCAACATTGCACACAGGATTTATTTAACCGTAAATCCGTCCAATATCCGACACATTACGACCATGGAACAGATTATGCCCGCGACATAGAAAAACAATATGTTTGTACTGATTGTGTCGGATTATTAAAGGGTTTTTTCTGGGCAGGCCCGGGTGGGTGGAGAAAAATTATTTCCGCCATTGGAAACGTAAATGCAGAAATACCCCTGAATTATCAGGGATATGGCGTTCCTGATTATTCTGCTGATCAAATGTTTTTATATTTTTGCAGCAAAGTCGGCGAAGGAAATTTCGGGAATTTTGATACGCTTCCCCGGGATAAACCGTGTCTAATGCTTCACTCACCCGGGCATTGCGGAATTTATGTGGGAAATGAATATTCGGTGGAAGCGTCCAGTTTGTACACGCACGTAATTTATTTACCCATTGATAATAGACGTGGCGCGGCCTGGACAGGATGGACAAAATTCCCCGCAGAATTGATTGAGGATAAAGAATATAAACCGTATGACCCAACGCATGATCCATATTTTATTATGAATCCGTTAATGTGGTGGGCATCGAAAAGAAAAATTGGAGGTGTTTACGGATATGGCAAATATTAATCCAGGTTGCGGAATACCCATGAATTACACTGAAATTAATTCGCGCGTTTCTCCCTGGCATCCGTCTACAGTACATGTTTCCGGATCGGGTTTATCCAGATTTTTTCAGCGCTATCTTTTACAGCAGGCCCAGAGCGTTTTTAAATGGAAAATTCCTGAAAACTGGGACGCTAACTATTTTCTGAATGTTTTGTATATCTGGGGATATGGCGCGGTTGTGAAAACTGACAAATTCGGGGTTATTTTTCAGGGTTGCGGCTTACGCGGATACGATATTTATTATCAGCCTACGCACGCTATAATCACGAATCCGCTACTGACGGGAATTTTGGAACCAAGAATTCACGAAGAATGCGAAATTATTAAATTGCAACCTGATCATGGTGGCATATATGACCTAGTGTCATATTATGGTGATTTAATGGCGCTTACCGCTGAATCACTCGGTGTAAACCTGCTTAACTCCAAATTTTCATACGTTTTCGGCGCGACGAATAAAGCTGGCGCGGAATCGCTGAAAAAGCTGTATGATAATATTGCGTCCGGTGAACCTGCAGTATTCGCAGACAAACAGCTTTTCGGTCCGGATGGAAAACTGGCGGTAAATTTGCTAACTCAAAATGTTGCGCAAAATTACATTGGCGACAAACTTCTCGAAGCCCTTCGAAAAATTGAAATTGAATTTTTTAGCCGTGTCGGAATTCCCTCCGCAAATACCGACAAAAAAGAACGATTGATAACTGATGAAGTGAACGCGAATAATGTTGAAACATACGCCCTAACGTCAATTTGGATGGACACGCTAAAAGATTGTATTAAGCGCGTAAATAATATGTTTGGTCTTAATATTTCCGTCGAGTTTAGACAGAATGGGGGTGAAATGAATGGCGATTTTGTCGGTTCTGGGGTTTTTGAAAACAGACGAAAGTCTGTTTGATAATTTCCATGTTCCCGATGGTGTTGATAAAAATGTTCTGATTGCCAGAATTATTGCAGAATGCGCTGAGCTCGAAGTGGCATATTCCAATGTTAAAATTTTTAAATTTATTTTGGAAAATTGGAGTTTTGCAAGGGTTGATGCATGGGGCAGGGTTTTTAAGGCGCTGAGCGCAGAATATTCCCCGATTGAAAACACTGATAAATATGAGGAAACGACCCTGGGCCCTGTTGAAAATTCGGGAAAACGATTTAGCGCGACCTATGACGGGCCCGAAATTCAGTCGGAACGCGTCGAAAATACGTCAAAAACAGTCATTAATTCTGTGCACGCACATGGAAATATTGGAGTAACAACTAACCAAGAAATGATCAACCAAGAAATTAATCTCAGAAAAACAGACATCTACGAAATAATTGTGCAAGATTTTAAAAGCATGTTCACCCTGCAAGTTTACTAGGAGGTAAAATTATGGGTATTTTTGAGCATTTCCCGTATACTAATTTCCATGAATTAAATCTTGACTGGATAATTGATTTTATCCAGTCGGGAAAGCTGGACATTGAATCCTCGCAAAAACTTGTGGAGGAGCTTGTAAAAAATCAGCCTGCGGAAATTAAAAGGCTGTAAATGACGAATTGCAAGGCATGGTTGCCAGGGGCGAATTTAATGAAATTTCCGAAAAATATATCACCCCGCAGGTAAACGGGCTTGTAAAATCTGGGATTGACCTTCATAAAATTTTGTTTATCGGGGACAGTTTCCTGGGCGATTGGTATAACGGATATTCTAATTTTGCGGTGTATTTTGCGGATAAACTGGGCCTGGTGCGCGATGTGGATTATAAAATTTACAGTTTTGGTGGGGCTGGATATATCGCGGGAGACATTAACACGCATCAAAATTATGAACAGCATTTTAGAAACACTATTGTTCCCGATTTAGGCGACACTATTTCCAGCTATTCAGCAGTGATTGTTTTTTCGGGCCCGAATG
>CADBUP010000174.1 GCA_902797885.1 uncultured Ruminococcus sp. | reverse complement strand
GATATGAGCAAATTGCGGCTATTTTCCAAGAAACAGCTGATAACGAAAAAGAACATGCTAAAATATGGTTTAAACTATTGCATGATGGAGAAATCCCTACAACAACACAAAACTTAAGTGATGCTGCTGCAGGTGAAAACTATGAGTGGACAGATATGTATGACAGAATGGCAAAAGAAGCTAAAGAAGAAGGATTTGACCATATTGCATATTTATTTGAAGCAGTTGGTAAAATTGAAAGAGAGCATGAAGCTAGATATAAAAAATTACTAGAAAACGTTGAAGGTGGACTAGTATTTAGTAAAGATGGAGATGCAATTTGGAAATGTAGAAATTGCGGTCATATTGTTATTGGAAAACAAGCTCCAGAAGTATGTCCGGTATGTAATCATCCTAAATCTTATTTCGAAGTTAAGGCTGAAAACTACTAAAAATCAGCTATATTGAATAAAATATTATACAAAGGTGTCAAAACTAACAGATTTTGGCATCTTTTTTTGTATAAAATAGGAATTTTTGTTGATTTTTTACAAAAATTGTGTTATAATTAATAAGTACTGAGCTATCAGTACAGTAAACATAAGATAAAAATAAAAGACAAACATACCAAAAAACGTGTATGTTTTAATTTATTTTTTAATACAATTTAAAATAATACAAAAGTTTATTAAAATAGGAGGATGTAAAATAATGTTTAAATTTAAAATGTCTTTATTAGTAAAAAGTGCAAAGTTTAGAGCAGTAATTGCAGCTTTAGCAATTGCGGCAATACTTGCAGGTATAATTTTTATACCAAAAAACAGAGCTGGCGAAAAAAGCGCCCAAGTTAATATTAAAGCAAATCAATCAGGAGTTACAGTAGCTGGTCACGGAATTACTGTAATTGAGAAAGATGGAAATGCAAATGGGTATAATAACTTATTCTGTATTGAAGAAGATGCACATTTAAGTTATAAAACTTATAGCAATCCGGTTGATATTTCAGCAGCTGGAAATTATTTTAATTTCTATAATTCTGCAAGATGGTTAATTAATAACATGTATGTTTCTAACATTAAAGGAAGTAACGGCTTAAATGATGGAACAGCAAGACATGTTATGATTATGAACTTAGCTAACTTATTAACATCAGATACAGTTAAAGCAAAAGTTGCTACATATGGATTTGATGGTTCAAGTGTAACACCACAACAAATTTTTGCATTAAGAGATGTTACAATTGGTGGAACATATAAGAAAAATGCTATAGAAGCAGTAGAACAAATTGCATTATGGAAATACACAAAAAATGCAGGAACTTCAGTTTCAACTGCATATAGAAATAACCCAAACCAATATTTAGATGGAGCTAACTTAACAGCAGAACAACAAAAAACATTAAAATATGTATTTTATGCGTTAACAGCAATTGCTGATACTAAAGCTAACACAGCTTCAGGAAACAGCGTTTCAAATTTCGTTACATTAAATAAACAAAATGCTAAATTTGATGAAAATACATATAAAGTAGGACCATACTATTTAGAATCTAATGGAATAAGATTAAATACATATAGTTTTGGTAACCCTGCAAATGCTGAATATCCAATCAAAATTACTATAACAAAAAATGATGGATCAACTGTAGAAGCAGGAAGAGAAATAGTTGAAAAGAATAAAGATGGAAGCTTCTATATTAAATTAGATGCTTACAAAGATAATGTTAAAAAAGTTGATTTAAAAATTGATTATATAATTTCTACAATTAATACAGAAGCATATGTATTAGATGGTGGAGATAAACAAAACTTAATGGGTATTGAAAAAAATGTTGGAGCTACAAGTTTATTTGACTCAAAAGATATAGTAGTTACTGTTCCAGAGGGAACATATTCTGTAGTTTTAAGAAAAGTTAAAGCTGACGGAACAACAGTTATTACTGAGTCTCCAGCAACATTTAAAATTAATGGAGAAGAAAAAGATACTGTAAATGGTATTTTAGATATTGCAAAAACAAAAACAATTGAAAATGCTGAACAAGTTGATGCATATGAAATTGTTGAAACAAAAGCACCAGAAGGATATAATAAATTCGAAGGAACTTTAAAATTAAATGTAAAATTCAAATTAGATGGAAAAAATTATATAATAGACAGAGTGAATACAGCAACAGAAGGATTTAAAGATGGAGCAAGTGTAGAAATTTCTGATGATAATACACGTATTACTATTACTGTACCAAACGAAGAAATTCCTAAGCCAGGTGAATATAGTGTTGAATTATATAAAGTTGATGAAAACGGAAATATAGTTAACACACCTGCTAAATTCGATATAAATGGTAAAGAAGAAACAACAAAAAATGGTAAAATTACTGTTGCTTCAAGCGTAAAAGTTAATGATGATACAACTGTTGGAAAATATACAATTAAGGAAACAACAGCTCCAGAAAATTATGAATTGTATGATGGAACAATTAATTTATCAGTAAAAATGGCAAAAGAAGGTAATACATATGTTTTGAAAAATGAAGGTATTACATTCAACTATACACCAGCTGAAGTTAAACAAAACGTAAAACAACCATCATTTATTTTAGATGGATCAACAATTAAAGTTTATGTATCAAATACTAAAAAAGAATTTGATTTAGCGTTACGTAAATTTATTTCTGAAATAAACGGTGTAGAAGTTACTCCAAGCAGAGAACCTATTATAAATGAACAATCAATTAAAAACTTAGAAGAAACAGGAACAGCTTCATATTATCACATTAAAGATAGTATAGGAGTTACAGTTGGTTCAGAAGTTGAATATACAATTAGAGTTTATAATGAAGGTGAAATCTTAGGATTTGCTAAAACTATAACAGATTACATTCCAGATGGATTAACTTTCGTAAGAATAGCTGATGAAAGTGCAAAAGAATATACTACAACAGCTAAAGAAGGAGATAAAGTAATAGTTCTTAACTATAATGGAAATAGAGAAATTCAAACATTAAGAGACTTTATTGGTAAAAAAGATATTAATGTAACTGATGCTTATTATCAAGAAGTAAAAATAATTTGTAGAGTAAATGATACAGATAAAACATATATTACTAGCCGTGCAGAAATTTCAAATTATGGATATTCTGAAAAAGATGCCGATGGTAATACAATATGGAAAGAAGCTAAAGCAATTGGAAATGTAGATAGAGATTCAGTTCAAGATACAATTAAAGATGCTTTAGATTTAGATAATTGGTATGAAAATGCTAAAGAAAGAACATATGTAGATAGCAATGGAAAAACAGTAGTTGATAAAAATTACTTCCCAGGTGTTCAAGATGATGATGATTTTGAAACAGTTGAAATTTTAACAGGTAAATACAACATTATAATTAGAAAAGTAGATTCAAAAGATCCATCTATAACATTACAAGGTGCATACTTTGGTGTTAAAGGAACAAATATTGATACAGAAGTTGGACCAACTGATGAAAAAGGTGAAGTTACTGCTGTAAAAGGTGTTCAAATTGTAAATGACAAACAAGTTGATAACTACACAATTACTGAAACAAAATCACCAGTTGATTACCATTCATATAATGGAGAAATTAAAGTTAAAATTGCTACAAAATATAATGGAACTACATTTGTAATTGATGAGAAAAATTCAACAGTTGACGGAAAAGATGTTAAATTTGTAACAAATAAAGATAATACAACAATTACAATTATAGTACCAAATGAGAAGAAAGAATTTGATTTATCATTACG
>CADBUP010000173.1 GCA_902797885.1 uncultured Ruminococcus sp. | reverse complement strand
TTTTAAAAGACTATAATATGGACTTGCAAAGCTATTGCAAGGAGCAAAGCAAAACCAACGAGGAAGCAGATGAATGTGAACTATAACCTTGTTCCAATTTGGAACAAGGTTCGGAAAGGAGCGATAATATGCCTAATCATGTAAGAAATATAGTGAGTTTTAATGTATCCGACGAGAAATTAAACGAAATATTGAATGCCATAAAACTTGACGAAGAAGGCATTGGCAGCATTGATTTTAACAAATTGATACCTATGCCCCCGGAATTAAATATTGAAAAAGGTTCTGATACCCAAAAAGGATGCGAATTGTTTTCAGGATATGTTAATCGTGCGCAAAAAATAATCAATATATTAAATAACCCCAATATCGACGATAAACAATTTACTAAAGCTGTGTCGGAACAAAAAGAACTTATAAATGAATTAAACGGATTGTCCGACGAAAATAAACATCTGTTTGATTTAGGCAAGCAATATAACGAAAATATAAATAATTACGGTTACGGCGATTGGTATGAGTGGTCTGTTGCAAATTGGGATACAAAATGGAACGCTTATGATTTTTCACACTACGAGAATACAATCTCATTCAGCACAGCTTGGAGCGCCCCTGATTCTGTTATACGGGCAATTTCAGAAAAATATCCTGATGTAGAGGTGTTTCACAGATGGGCTGATGAGGACATCGGGAATAATTTAGGTGAGCGAGAATACAAAAACGGAGATATAGTTTATCAGCATATACCGGATCCGTTTTCAAAAGAAGCCTACGATATGGCATTTGAAACTTGGGGTGCAGCTCCGGAGGAATATGGATTGAAGCTTAATTCGGCAGGAACAGAATACATAGAAAGTGATAAAGAAGAAACCCTGCTGCTGCCTGAAGCTTATGATGAAGATTTAGAAATGTGACCTTGTTCCAATTTGGAACAAGGTTAAATTTATGAACTTGGAGGTGTGGTAAATGCGTACAATAACACAAACGCCGTCATATCGTTTGAAAATTGAATATGACGATATGGCTATCAATCCCCGTATTGATTACGACAATTTCGGGCATATGGCTTGTTGGCATAGCCGATACAATTTAGGTGACAAGCACGAATACAGCGAGCCTGACGAATTTTTAAAAGATCTTATCAGAGACTCCGCCGATGCTGATGAGGTTATAAAATATGTCAAGTCAGGACAATGCCCTGATGTCACATTAGAATATGACCGTTCCAACCGTGAATGGGCGTTAAAAAGCCGTAACAATGCTTTTGAAAAATGGTTTACCGAATATACCTTTTCCCCTAAAACCATCAATGGCTCGGATATGGTAAAGGAATGTACTTTGGAGTGCTTGCCTATGAAAGACCTTAAAAATATAGCAGATAAAAACAATGTCATCTTGCCCCTCTACATCTATGACCATAGCGGCATCACAATCTCTTGCAGCAATGCTTATCCATATAATGACCGTTGGGATGCAGGGCAAGTCGGTTGGATTTATGCAAGTCATAAGGAAATTGCGGAAGAATACGGCAAAGTTGATGAAGAAACTCTAAAAAAAGCCGAAGATACACTTATCTCAGAAACAAATACCTATGATTATTATTTGCGTGGTGATTGCTACGGATATATCATAGAAAAAGACGGTGAAGAAGTTGATAGCTGTTGGGGTTATCTCGGAGATTTGCGTGAGGTAATAAAATCAATGCAATCGGATGTTACTGATGAATTTCATCATCTGTTCGACCATGTTGATTATTGTCAGATGGATTATAAGGAAAATACCGAACTTGATGATGAGGACGAATTTGAAATGTAACCTTGTTCCAAATTGGAACAAGGTCAGACGGAGGTGATCAAAATAGCAAAACCAAAATTTTTAGCAAAGCTGTTATATGATAATGAACCGCAAAATCCACGATTAGATGGTGGTATCAGTCAAATGGTATGTTGGAATGACAAGTACAATCTTGGTGATAAACATACTTACGGCTCAGAAAAAGAACTACTTTTGCAGCTTATGAAAAAATGCGGTATTAAAGCTGATGAACTGAACATTGATATGGACGATTTTGAAAATCAGAAAGACAAGATACTTGATGAGCTCAGAAAGCACATGGCTATACTTCCTCTGTATCTGTATGACGGTAAATTTCCGGAAATGTCATTTACCAAAGACTCTTTAGGTAAGCAAGGTGAATTTATAGGTTATATTTTTATTGAACCTGAATTAACAAAAGAAATATTTGAAAGTAATGACATTACAGGCAAGCAAAATGCTCTTTTGGGATTGTTTGATGAAATTGAATTATACAGTCACTATATGAGTGGAAACAATTTTTTGCTTCAGATATACCGTGATGATGGCACTTTATATTTTGAAAATCAGTACACAGGAAAGCTGGATGACAATATGATTGATGAAATGAAACTGTCGGCACAAAATGCTTTGGAAGGCGAAAAAGTAACTACGCAAGAGGTTGACGATATGTTCGGTGTTGATGCTCCGCAGATTATAAGTGATAAAGAATATGAGGCTGTACCACAAATAGAAAGTGTTGAATACGAAGAAATGGAGATGTAACCTTGTTCCAAATTGGAACAAGGTCCGGAAAGGAGAACAACTATGACTAATATTAAGTCGCATTACTATCTTGTGGGATATGCCCAAGATGGTATGGAGCAGAAAAAAGTATTTATGAAACCTACGGCAGAAAATATTGCAAACTTTATTATGCAAAACAAAGAGGCATCAATTATTATTACTGACGAACTTGATTTACCGGTAATTACAGCTTATCAGGGATTTGTGCATACTTGTGATGATAAGAAATTCTTATTAAGTGAATTACAGCCTGCTATTATCCCTATTCAGCGAGGTGAACGAGAAGTCGGAGAAATTGGTGAGTATGAAATGAACTCATATAACGAAGATTATGAGGATTTGGAAATGTGACCTTGTTCCAATTTGGAACAAGGTTGATTTTGTATGACGGGCATATCAATGCTCTGTGGTGAAA
>CADBUP010000172.1 GCA_902797885.1 uncultured Ruminococcus sp. | reverse complement strand
GTTAATAATTGATGATTTTTTTAGAGGGGAAAGACTTCGGTCTTTCCCCTTATTTTGCGTTAAAGGAGAAAATATATGACACCAGGAAGTGTTTTTAAAAAGAATATTTTAGACCCCTATCCTAAATCTACACCTTTTTGGAAGCCTTATGATGAATTAAATGATGTTACTATTCCAGATTTAGAGGCTATAAAAAATTATCAAATATCTAAAATTGAAATGTTTGAAAAAGCTTCTATGGAAGGATTGTTAAAAAAATCGGAAGCTATTAATTAGTTATTTCAATCTGGTGATATAAATAGTTTAGTAGGCGAGAAAGAATAGTTAAATCAAAAAACTTTAGATAAAGTAGTTACTGAAATTGTAGGTAAATTTAATAGTATGCGTTTTGCTACCTATGATAAAGAAAAAGATGATTATAATTATAAATATATGTCAGATTTTGCTAAATCATTAATATCAATGATTGATAGTATTAATAACAGATTAGGTAAAGATGGAATGATTCCATCTTATTATATAGATAAATTAAATGCATTAATAGAAGCATGTTAGTTAGGTTCTTTAAGTCGTTCAGCTTTAAAAGAATGGATGCTAAAATTATCAAATTTTCAAGGAGCATTGTTAGAAGATTTAGCTGTTGAATGGTTAAAAGCAAATAGAATTCCAGAAGATATAAAAGTCTTAAATACTGGTTCTGTAAGATTGTCTGGAACAACAAGACAAAATAGACATAATGGTTAGTTAATTCAAGACTTAATGATGCTATCAATTGATTCGCAAGATATATTAGAACTAGAAGTTAGTTATAAACCTGCCAGTGGTGATAAATATATAACTTCAACATTAGACTAGTTGTTAAAAGATATAGAAGCTGCAAATGGTTCATCAAAGTAGATTTCTATAGATGATGATACATATGATGTTATCCAAAAATTATCTGTTATGAATATTCAGGCGAAGTCTGGTAAAAAATAGCTACCATGGAATAAAAATGCTAGTACAAATGTTTCTATTGCAGAATATTCAGAAGATAATTTAAGTTTATCTGCAAAAAGAACTTTTTAGTTATTGCATTCATTAGACCAAGAGGGTGGACCAGATGAGGATAATAGTTGGATTAAATCAACACATAGAAATTATAATTTATTAGCAGACTATGGATTAGCTACAGTATTAATAAAAGTTTTACATTTAAATGGACCAGAAGGTAACCAATATTTAATTACTCCAGATGGTTTTACTTTATATAGTACACGTTTAAAACATATGATGGAACAATATAAAAGTTATATTAGAATTGTTGGAGATGTTAATATTAAAAATAGTCTTGATACAAAGTATTCTGTTGGTATGCAAGGATTGAATTAATTTTAATTTGACTTTATTAAAAAATTTTATTATATATATTATATATATAAGGTCTTGTGAAAAAGGAGATAAAATAATGGCAAAAGTAACTTTTACTAAACTTGCTCTTAAAAAGAAAGAGGAAGTTAAAAATATAAAAATTAATGATATAGATATTGAAGTAAAACAATATCTTCCAGTTAATGAAAAATTAAATCTTATTGCAAGAGTTATTAGTGGCGCACATGATGAAAATAATTTTCCTAATCCAATTAAAATTGAAGTAATTGGTGCAATAGAAATTATTATGGCTTATACTAATATTACTTTCACAGAAAAACAAAAAGAAGATATTGCTAAGCTATATGATATTCTTGATAGTAATGGTATCATTACACAAATTGTTTCTATAATTCCAGAAGAAGAATATCATTTCTTAATTGATGGTATTAATGATACTATTCAGGCTGTTTATACTTATCGTAATTCAGTATTAGGCATTCTTGATACAGTATCTCAAGATTATAGTAATTTAAAACTTGATGCTACTGAAATTCAAGAGAAGTTAGCTGATAAAGATAATCTTGCTCTTGTAAGAGACGTATTAACCAAATTAGGGTAATCTTATTTAATAAATTTTAAAATTGAATAGG
>CADBUP010000171.1 GCA_902797885.1 uncultured Ruminococcus sp. | reverse complement strand
TTGGACGAATCAATCATATCGACGATAAGTATGAGAATCAAAGAAAAAATCGGGAAGCCCAAGGGAGTCACTAAGTCTTGATGAAGCGGTTGCCGCTGTTGCGGCTCACTTGGGCGTAGTTGACGAAGAAGCTATTAACAGAATGTCTTATATATTCTTTCAGAATGTATTAGACGCGCTGGGGAAGAAAGTCAATTTTGAATCTATTTCTAATATGTATGGCAAAACCGTTTTCGATAAGAAAGGCGGCAACGCTATTAATAAGATGATTCAAGACGCGAACCCATTTACAAAGCCAAGTACAACAAATAGCGCTATGGCGTTCTTGAGTATGCCAGGTTCTATGGCAATCATTGAGTCCGGCGGAGATCAGAAGAAACGTGGAGAGAAAGCACTTGGCGATATTAGCTGGTTTGAAGAATACTTAAAGTAAAGGAGAAATGAACCATATGTACAGTTTATACGAAAAACTTATTGAAGCATACAAAGCAAATGATGAAGGAACTATTGGCGCTGCTTCACTGAATTGGATCGGTCAAGCTAACGAAAATCCATTCCCTGAAAACACAGCTGCTCACGATCTGTTCTTCAAAGCAAAAATGGCATGGGTAAAATGGCAGAACAATGGTATTGATGCCCGTAGAAATAGAGTAAGAGCAAAAGAATATGTGGCGCAGATTGCAGCGATGGATATGCCCAATCCTTACCCGTCCGAGGAACTTCAGCCGGCTGAGGAAGATAAGCCAGCAGAACCTGAACTTATCCATGTACTGGGTGTGGTGCCTGAACCAGTTGAAGAACATGAAGAAAATATTGAACATGAAATTCATCCTGTAGCTGAGCAAAAAAATGAGGAAAAACAGCTTGAAAACGTTGTCTATGAACAACCTGCTAAGAACAATCAAAGAAACGATCACAATAATGAAAAACACCAGTTCTTTGGAAAGAAAAAGAAATAAGTAGGTGATTCTATGCTGTACTCTACATTTATTAAGAAAGCAGAAGAATTAACAATACAACAACTGGACAATGGTATTTGGTATCTTGAACCGGAATGGCAGGATATGATTTATCGCAATATTTTGTATAAAAACGACCTAAACGAGCTGGACGATCTTGAAGATTCATATCTAGACGGCTGGTACACGTTAGAGGATATTCTCAAGTTAGAAGTGACAAAGCGTAATTCCGTCATTGATAAAAAAAATGACGTAATTAATTGGCTGTATGACGTAATTACCGCCACTATTGAGCCAACGATTCTTCAAGAAGAGACTGACTATATAAAGAATGTTGTAGAGTTTATGAAGGTGAATCATAACTTAGACGCTGGCGATTCAGATGAAGACAAATAAAAACGGCCGTCGCTAGCAAACGGCCGGCTGCAGTGCCTTTACAGATAGCTCGCCTAAGTACAAATGTGATACGTTCGGCAAAAGTGGTCGCGATCCACTAACTATAATCACTATGAGCATGTTTTACTCGTTAATCAGGTATGCCAGCTTCACTTTCTGGTCAGTACCCAGAGAAGAAGACTGACGATACTGGCAATACTGCCGAAAATATGGAGAACTTCCACAACTCGGAACCATAATTTCTTCATATTATCGCCCTCCTTTCTGGAGAGCATCTGATTAACCTTATATACTGCAGCAGTAATACTATACCATAAAGGCACTGCAGTGTCCATCAGAACAAATGTTTTCTAAGCGTTTCATTTATAAAGCAGATAAAAGGAGATTCAAATGTCGGGATCATTAGCGCCAAAGCGGTATGAGAAGAAGCCACAGAAATATTGGGATAATATGGTTGAATCTATGCACGAGCAGGTACTTAATACACCTGTTGTGATTCCCGTAGAGAGGGATCCTGTTCCTGCTCGGCCAATATTATTCAGCGAAGAAGAGTATGATACACTAAATCCAGAAGAAAACATCAAAAACTTTTGCAGCTTTATTAGACAAGCTATTAGTAGATACGACAGCGATAGAAATAGGTTATCCGAATTAGAGGCTGAGATGCAGGATGTTCTCCATTATACTGAAATGTCTAAAAGTAAGGATGTTCTCAATGGATATAAGATATACAAGAAACTCTGTGAAATCAGAAGAGAACGCAGAGCTTGTAAAAATGAGATTGATCTTCTGCAGCCAATATATGAAATGTTTCATAGAACAAAAGAACTCGATCAGTTAGCTAGGCTTCAAGGAACATGTAAACAAATAAAGAAGACGATAGCTAACAAAGGATATTCAGTGCGCACGGATGCGTTAGATGAATTTATAAGGTGATACCCCATTTATATGATTAAAGGGGAGAGATTATTTGTTTTAATCTCTCCCCTTTTTTATTCAGATTGGGTTATTGTCTTCATCAAAGAAATTCGGATAACATCCATGCAGAGTCATTTGCGGAATATCCTGTTGAAGAATTTCTACAACAACTCTTTTGACCTGATGTTCGTCATTTATTAAGTACAGTACGTGACAGAGCTCTTCGAGAACGTTAAACATTAAGATAGATGGGCTAATGTCTGGATTTACCCGGCTCAGCTCCATATTTATAATCGCTGCTTGAATAGCATACGCAGGAAGAGATTCCTTTGCAACTAAAGTGACTATATTGCTTTCGGTAAAAATAAGGTTACACTTTACATTTTTTGGTAGCGGAGTTGATTTGGAATACCGTTCCAGCAATTCTAAAGAGGCTTCTATTGCTTTGATTTCAAGCTTGGTGAACTTAACCATAGTTTGAATCGTAATGGGAAGGGTGCTGGGAATGTTAGGGCGCACCGTATCAATGGAATTATACACCACGACTTGAATCATTTTATCCCAAGCTCCTTCCGTTTATACTCAGTATAGCCCCATTGTATTGTATCGCACTCTTTGCAGCGCCACTCGTCGCCTCTTCTGCCTAAGCGGTTTTCTACGTACACTTTATCGCATCCGCGACAGTAGTAGCCAAGTATAGCCCCACACTCAGCGCAGACGTATAGGCCGTCTTTTTCTGCCAGTGGCTGGTGCTTATCTATGTTGCAGATGGGGCAGAATAATCCGTTCACGTTAATCATCTCCTTATCTGATCGATAGGAGAAGTTTACCATATATCTTTTTTGTTGTCAAATAAAGGAGGCGATCTGTTTGAATAAAGAATTCGCGCTGGATGAAATTTGTAACTATATAAAAGACTTAGATGAAAAGGCTAAGAAGTTGGAAGAGAATCCTGAAGCTGAAGACGAAGCAAAAGAAGCTCGCCGAAAATATTCCGATGCGATGTTTATTACATTGTTTTGGTTACTGACGTTGAAACCAGAAGAAGCCGCTGTGATATCGCAGCGGCTGGTTAATGATTTTGGGATAAAGTAAGCGGCTGGATTAATTAAAGAGTTCTTCTAATATAATAATAGAACGAACGTCTGTTAAGATATCTAACCTATTTTCAGATAAAGCTTTTTTAATGAAATTCATTCTAGCTTCAACAGATGGAAGTATAACATCTATGTCAGTATAATTGAAATCAACGTCGTTTGGAATACGCCATTCTCTTTCGTGCGACCAATCAATGACGTTATTTTTAGTTCTGAAAGTTTCGTGTGAATATCTCCATGGGTTATCTACGTCTTTTTTATTTAGACTGTACACAACTTGGCGGCCGCCCAATTCAAATATAGTCCGCTTTGGAATGCGAATACCATAACCGCTGTATCTTTTACTGCCTGGATCAATTAAGGTTTCCGCTAGTAAAACTTCAGCAATACAGGCAATAGGCACTTCCTGAAAACAGACGCACTTATGGCCTGGGCAAATTCCAATGCTGTCAAAAGCTTTTAGCTTTTTATCAGTTAAAATTTTCCATAACCAATATGAAGCGCCGTGTTTATTTCTTGGGCGCGTTAAATGGACTAGCTGCGTGGTTTCATCTGAACGCAGCCAGAGACGCTTTTTCCAATCTAAGATATTCATAATGGAGCTTTCCTTCGTAGTGACTATAAAATTACATTTACTCTTTTAAAACTTTAAGGATCCCCTGAAGAGATCTACCATAGAAAGTAACTGCTTTGCTTTTTCTATGGCTCTCGTTCTATCTGTACACGGCCAATTAGTGTTTTCACATTCTTTACAAACCCAAACATCACCATGTTTTCCGTATCGCGATTCATCATATATTTTGTCGCAATGTTTACAATAGTACATTGTTCGTTCACACGCTTTTCCATCGACAAGGTTTTCACAAATATATACGCCATCGTCTATGCAGGATTTACGAAAAATATTTCCGCCGCATTTATGACAAGTAATATTTTCGAGAACTATTGTTCCTTCTTTATTTTGTTCTGACATTGTTATTCT
The DNA here is from genome assembly GCA_902797885.1 of uncultured Ruminococcus sp. Classification (GTDB taxonomy): domain Bacteria; phylum Bacillota; class Clostridia; order Monoglobales; family Monoglobaceae; genus UMGS1820. The sequence continues at coordinate 105,735 of CADBUP010000171.1, read as the reverse complement.
CTCCTTTAAATTATTTACTATTTAGAATTTTATTTCAGGATTCTTGGCTGATTGTCTGAATTTAATATAAAAACCATAAGACAAATTGAGAATACCATAATTACGCTATTTTGTCAAGAAGAAAGGAGCTACAATATGGGTTATGATAGCACAATAAGCGTTGGGTTTGAACTTGATTTAAGTGAAGCTCAAAACAAATTATCCTCATTTAAAACTGAATTTGAAGGTTTAAAACAATCATTTGAAGACGCTCCTAATGCGACAGAAGCGTTTAACGAAGGCATAAATCGATCTCTTGAAATGATTGATATGCTTTCAAAGAAAATTCAAAAAGAAGAGAAATCGGGAACTGAAAACGACGTCTTCCAGAAAGATTTAGCCGCAGGTTTAGAAGAGCTATCTGTTATGCGGAAATTATTTTCAGCGAGCGGAGCATTTAGCTCAGACGTTGCAAAAAGCATGTTCAGTGGACTATCTACTTCAATTCAAAAAGAATTAGACTCCACAACAAATGCTATTTCTTCAATGATTAGGTCAAGCATTCATTCGTTAAGATCTTCTACCATTTCTGGAATGGCTAGCGAATTAATGCAAACAAGTAGAGCACAAGAAATATTTAAAGGATTATCACATACGGATAGTCAGAGCTATAAAAAATATATAGAAGCTTTACTTCCAAGAGTAGCTCCTAGTTTCTTGTTTGACGATTATAATCTTTTGAGATATGGCCAAACCGGGGCTGGAAGTAAAAATACAAATCCTCAAAATCTTATTCCTAAAAGCTTTTTACAATCTTATCAGAAGGGCGGATATGTAAGTTCTGTTAATCCTGCTCAAGCTGGATATATGCAAAGAGAATCAAGAGCTATTTTGCGTAATATGATTACAGAAAATGATGCTGCTTTGCGCGCCGCAGAAGCAACTAGTGGAATGCTTCGGTATTCAAATAGCGGTAAAGCTTCTCTTGCATATAGCATTACTCCGCAAATGCTTGACGAGTTTAAAAAGAACCTGTTTAATGATTTTATTAGAAGAACGTCAGGTATGGATTCTAGAAGAATTGATCCATTTGCATCAGATTTATCGGACGATGATCAGAGAAAGATCGTTAGCAGAATGACTAGTTCTTCTGCCGGTAGAGCACTAAAGGCGATGAATGAAATAGATTAAATCACAAGTTCAGGTACACTTTGGACTGTCGATGCTTATCTTGCTTTATATCAACAACTTGAAAAAGTAGCAAAACGATCTCTAGAACAATATGAAGTTGCAAAATATGCGTTCGGAGATTTGTTTGGAAAAACTGGAAAGTCGACAAAAGTATCTATATCGGAATCGCCAAACACAAGAATGCTGGGATTACAAGGACACCATAACGAATTTACGGATAAGGTTGTGCTAGTATCAACTCAAGGCTGGGACAAGACAAGCGCAGAACAAAATGCGTTAATGTCTAAATTGTTAAATAATTCAACGCCCGTTGAAATACCAGGGACTAATAAAAAATATATACCTCAAAATATTCATGGGACTGGCGAGCATACGGTTATTCGTATGATCGAAGCAGGAGCTTATGAAACTGTTCGTAAACGCGAAGAAGCAAAATTACAAACAGCATTACAAGAAGTTGAAGAAGAATTTAATGTTAAAGACATAGATTTTACTGGATCAAATTTTTGGAATGATTTTATAGATGAAAATTACGATTTTGAAAATATTCAAAAACTCAGAAAACATTATGATGCAACGGGAAAAGGTTGGAGTCCTGGTTACAAAGTTCACAGTAACTGGAAAGATAAAAAATTTGGAGTAATTGATCTTTCTAAGATTTCAGACGAAGGTGTAAAACAAAAACTTGCAGATGGCCTTGCTTGGTTTGCTGATGGCGTCATGCCAATTCAAGGATTTCAAGGTCGTGCTGGTGTTTCTAATAAAGGTACATTTCATAGTTTAGAAGGGTATTCTACGCTAGGCGATTGGGCGAGAACCGTTGGCATTATTAAAGAAGGAGAACGTTTTATCCTTCCTGGACCGCGTGGAGACGTGGATTTAACTGACTTTCACGGAATGACAGATGTGTCTGAAATTAAAAATGCCGAAGCTTATGACAATTTAAAAACTGCTGCTGAGTTTAACGCTGCATATACTGCAGCTATGCGTCTTTATGGTGCGTCAGTTATGACTTCATATGACGACGCAGAAACTCGCGCAAAAGGAATTGGCGCACAAGCTATGTCTTTCATTTCGCTTTCTCCAAAAATGCAGCAAGAACAAGCTAAAGAGTTCAATCGAAGAATGCGATTATTGGATACTGAAGCTGGGATTCGTGAATATTTATTGGGAGATCCAGATAATTATCTCGGTCAGCAGTTGCGTGAAGGAAAGATTACAGCTAAAGACTGGAGCGTTCAAAGCTGGGCAAGATCAGAACGTGAAGCGCTCACGAATCGTGCTAGCGCAGGCGAATGGATAGACTTTGGAGAACAGCCTTCTGTTATTAATCAAATGCTAAACAAAAACCCATTGTCTTCTATTATAGAGTTTGGATTAAACGATGATAGAAAAACGGTTCTAAATAAAATAAGACAAGCATATATAAATACAGATTACGCAAAAGAACGCGGAATAAAAGAACTAAATTTATCTGATGAAGAATTAGCTGGAGTTTTTGCATTAGATCAAGGAAAACTTGTTGACTTTACTCATCCAGAAGAAGATCTTGTGTCCGTAATTAGATCTCCATCTCTATTTGGAAATTTCACATACGGAAAGAATTACGCAAAACTAGCTAAGCCAATATATGAAGCGTTTGGTCTTTCTACTACAGGCGGATACCTATCTATGGAAGATATGGATATTATAGGTGACGCAGACTGGGACGGAGATAAAGCTAAGTTTATGTATGGTGGTATTGCTGAAGCAGTTAAAGATGCGGCCGACCTTCATAAAGAAATGATGAAATCATTGGGTTCAATACCTGACGTTACAGATAAGCCAGTTGAATTAAAAGACGTTAAAAATTTTACAGACTCCTTAGCAAATCGCATCTCGTATCTTGGTGCTTCTGCTGATGCTTCTATTGCTATCGGTGCAGCATCTGAAAGCGGTATGCGTGGAAGCCAGCTTGATTTATCAAATCCTTTGAATAGAGACTATTTAATTGCAGCCGTTCAAGCTAAAAAGGCATACGCACTCGCTACAGCACAAACTAAAAAAGGTACAGAAACACAAATATCAGATCAACAAAGAAATGCACTATATCAGGGTAAATTATGGTCTAGATTGCCGACTCGGTATAGCAGAATATTTAACACTACTGGACAAGACGGATTAGACATTCCTGATGAGTCCGACATTGCTAACATTAAAATTGGCAATCGAAACGTTGCAGTAAATTTAAGTGAATTAAGAGATTTGGGATTCGATAGTATTAATTTTAGATCAATCTATTCTCCATCTGATGTTGCTGGATTACAAACTGTAATGATGGCGAGTAAAAATGGCGTCGATATGACGAGAGCGGAAGCTTTGATTAAAGCTTTAGATCAATATATAGGTTATGGAGATGCTGGGGAGAAAACAAAGGCCTTAATGCAGAATTTAAGAACCATGAAGGTATACGACATAATGAATCCCGGCGGATTAATGAATAATGATGAGTTGGCGAATTTAGAAACTATGATTTCTTCGGCAAGAGAAGAAATTGCAGAACAAGCTTTAAAGTTATATCCTGATGATAAAAAAGAATTTTCTTCTTACATTAAGAAAAAAGAAAACGAATATGGGATTTCTGCAGCAGAAAACTTTGTAAAGCGTGGGATTAACAGACGAAACTTGTTCGCTGTTTATGGCGACAACGAAGAAGCCGAGAAAAATCTACCTATTCTGTTCAACGATACGCGAGCCCATTTAAATCTTCCTAATAGTCCTACCGTAGAAAAATTAACTCGAATAGCGGATACAGCAAAAGAACAAGAAGTACTTGATGAAAACAATAAAAAGATTCAGTTAATTGAAGATGAACAAAAAGCTAGAAAAGATCGTATTTCAACCATAGAAAAAGAAACGGACAACAATGAAGATATACGAAAAAGAAGAGAACAACTTGATTCTGAAATCATGAAAGAAGAAGAAAGATTAAAAAAAGAAAGAGAGAAAAATATTGAACAGTATGTAAAATATGAACGAGATGATAATCCAGATTATGTTTTTCCAACTAAAGATGAAATTTTAACAGTGATTGACGATACAAAGAGGAAAATAGAAGAAGAAAAAAAAGTTTTAAGTTCATATCAAGATAATTTGGCTGCATACGAAGAACATCCTGATCTGTATTCACACGCAATGACAGAACGAGATAAAAGATATGCAGAAGAAAGTAAGAAACAAATTGCTAATTTAACTAGACAATTAAACATATCAGAAAAAAGTTTAAATGAATATTATGGAGAAGTTTCTTCTCCTAAATTGGATTCGCTAAGACGCGAACGTGCAACGTTAGGAAAAACAAATGAACAAATTCAACTCGAAGAAGAATATAAAAAAGCAGAAGAAGAAAAAGCAGCGCTAATAGAAAGACGAGATCAATCTGCAGCGCTTATAAAAAATACATACGATTATATTGCGGCTCAAGAAAAATATAATTCACTGATGGGCGAAACAAATGAATTTTCAAATAATTTATTATCTAACATTCGGAAAAAAGCCGCAGAAATAGAAGAGACTCCAGAAGCTCAAACGTATTATGAGAGAAATAGATTCAGAGCTCTTTCGTTGAGCAGGAGATTAAAAGACTTCAGCGAAGAAGACGAATTTAAAGAATTATCACCAGCGTTCAGACAGGATGTTCTTCAGGCAATCAGTGACAAAAATGGCTTATTGGCGAACGTTGAAAAGGATTTTGCTGAAACTACAGAAGTAAAAACAAAACGTTTGTCTGAAAAATATGGAAAAGCTGTAGATAAAAAAAGCGGCACAGTGTCTTCTTTAGAGCTACAATTTGAACAATACGATAAAGAATATCAGAAAGCACGTGACTATAGAAATCAACTATATAAAAATCTTGAAAATCAAAATTTAACAGATGAACAAAAAACAGAGATGTCAAAACATCTCAATCAAGCTGATGAAAATTTGGGATTAGCAGAAGAATCAATTAATCAATTAAAAGAATTACAAATCACTTCTGCATTAAATAAATTTCAGAGTTCATTTGATAATCCATTTGAAAAAATAACTAAAGGCGCTGAAGACGCTAAAGCGGAAGTTTCTGACTTGTTGCATCTGTTTAAGATGGAATTAACAAAACAAGGATTTTCAGAATCTGAAATAAACGATAAAATAAAACCATATTCGACGCTTACTTCATTGATTGATGAACAAGCTAAAAATATTACGCGAGCCGAGAGAAGAAAACAAACAAAAATAAAAGAAGATAATATATTAGAATCTCAGAAAAACGCACTGTTTCTTGTTGCTGAAGCAACTGGTGAGCAAGTATCGGCAGAAGATTACGCAAAAATACAAGGTACAGCAATAAGAAATAAAATTAAACAAAGACGTTCTGAGTTAAAAGATTTATTATTAAAAAAAGATTTGGATCAAGACGAAAGAACCGCATATGAATATGAATTATCAAGATTAAATCTCGACTTACGCGGAGTAGATAGTCAGATTCTTGGACAAACAAAAGCAGCAGAGAACATAAGAAATATATCAAATTTAAAAACAAAAAAAAATTTAGATCGCTTATTCTCTGGCTCGCCAATGCTGTCTGTTGATGAAATGATTGAAGACGCTGTCCAAAATGCACAACTTCAAGTTGAACAGGCAATTAAGCAACTTGGCTTAAATAATAAACAAGCTAAGGCCTTTAGAAAGAAGTATTCAGATACTGGAGCTATCGAGCAAAACATTAGAGACCAAATCGCGGCCCAAGAAGAAGCTGAAAGCATTCGTGATTATCAAAAATCTCTTCAATTAAGAGAGATGCAAACAGGGCAACCTGTTGATCCATTCAATCAAGCAAGAGTCGCTACAATGAACTTTCGGAAAGAGGCTGCCGATTACAGAAGATCGTTAATTAAACGAGCGAATAAAACAGGTATTTCCGAAATAGAAAGAAATGCTTTACTTCAGGAAGCAAATGAATGGGCTCCTAATAACTTAAACGTTAACGATTATTTTAATAGACAGCTTGAACTTGCAACACAAAATCGAGCAATTCAAGAAAGATCGCTGCGAATGGAGCAACGGCAAACCGAAGCTCAACTAAATGGTAAACAACTGTCTCGTGATGAACAGATGCAGCAGCGTACAGATTCTTTAAAACAAGCAAGAGACAAATTAAAAACAGATTTACTTAAAGCCGGAAAAATCGCAGAAGCTAAAAGATTAAATAATGTATTTACAGATGATTATCTTAAACAAATCACAACGGATCAAATGGCGGCGGAAGAGGAACTTCGACAGATTCAACGTCAGAATTCTTTAGCTAACTTAGCTGATCAAGGCGACATTCGCGTCTATAATATGCGCAGAGCATATGAGAGGGCAAACACTCAAAATCGGATGCAATACTCTAACTCTCGCATTCTGAGAGCTGTATACGGTGTCCGACAACGGCGTGAAAGTGCACAGGATCAGGTTTATTCTCTTGATAATCAAATAAAAGAAGCCAAGAGAAATCAGGATTACTATGCGAAACAGTTGGAAATCGCAAAGAAATCTGGCGGCGATAAAGATATTGAAGCAGCTAAATTTGGATACGATCAGGCAACACAGCAGCTCGCTAACTTAGGTAAAGCGTCTGAAGAAGCGAAAGCGCAGCTGAACGAACTAAACCAAGGCGGTCAAACTGCGTCCGCTATTTTCAATACACTTGGGCAGTCTGTTGGAATATTGGCTCAGCGGCTTGGCCGCCAGTTATTCCATAAAGCACTTCAGGAGACTAAGCAGTTCGTACAACAGTTTGACGCATCGATGAATGAGATTCAGGCGATCACGCTGAAATCTAACGAAGAGATGCAGACTGTACGCAGGGACACGATCAGCCGAGCTATTAATCTTAGAACGAGCGTATCCAATGTATCGACAACCGAAGCTGCACTCTACCGTCAAGGTTTAAGCGATAGTGAAGTTGCTGCACGCGCTGAGTCAATTTTAAAATTCTCAGCCGTTACAAAGCTTAATGTAGCCGACGCTACCAAGATTATCACGACCGCTCTGCAGAATGATTTAGTTCCATCTGCTGAGCAGGCTATGGACACACTGGTTGCGTTGGGCGACAGTGCTGCTACTTCTGCAGCTGAGATTGGTAAAGGTATGCAGAAAGCTGCTGCCAGCGCCAAGGTTGCTGGCGTGTCTTATGCTGAGCTTACGGCGCTGTTAACGATTGGTACGAGCGATACACAGCTCAGTGGTACTCAGGTGGGTACTGCTTTGCAGACTGTATTCTCTCGTATGCGCAGACTGAGTCTGAGTGGTTACACGGCCGACATTAACGGTGAGAAGACTACGACTGGAGACGCAGAAGCTGCACTGAGGGCTGTTGGCGTTGATCTGTTTACCGATAGCACAAAACGTCAGATGAGATCCAGTTACGATGTATTGCTTGACTTGTCTAAGGTATGGCAGACGCTGAGTGACGCACAGAAAAGCATCGTGACTAACGCGATGGCTGGTACACGTCAGACCAATATCTTCTCTACGCTGATGGAAGGTATGAGTGAAGACGGCGGTGCAACGCTCGAGAAGTACTTAGGGCTGGCTGAAGACAATGAAGGTATTACGCAGACTAAGTATGAGATCGCAATGCAAAGTCTGCAAGCTTCTATTGATACTGTAAAGAGTTCATGGGACGCACTGGTTGAAAGTTTCACTAATAACGGTGTGATTACCGGTGGGCTAGATGCTGTATCTGGTTTATTGCAGTGGATTGCTGGTATTGGCGACAATGGAGGACAAATTGGCATTGTTTTCTCGGCTATCGCCGCTGGCATCGCAGCAATAGCAACTTCAGCCACAGTTGCTATTCCCGTCATAGGCCCAATCCTTTCACTGCTAGCTGCGCTTGGCGTAGGGATAGCCGGAATAGGAATAACAGGTGGAATTACTTCATTGCTTAATCCTAAGTCGGAAACTGAAATACTTGCCGAGAACAGAGAACGTGATATCGGATATATCAATAGTGCAAATGCTTATCGTGAACAAAAAGCTAGTGAAAATCAAAAGTTAATTAAAGAAGTTACAGATTTAGGAAATGCATGGGAAAAAACAAAGAGCCAAGCCGATGCAAATGCGTTAGTTGCTGGACTCGGTAAAATTGCTGAAGCTTTCCCAGAAGTATCAGACGCAGTGAAAAGTGCTATTTCCGATTTAAGCGGATGGAAAATAGCTGTAAAAGAAGCGAGTGATGTTGGAGATGAGTATTTAGAAAACAGTAGAAAATATACTACAGCTCAGTTTATAAATAGACTATCAGAGAATGGATTAAAAGAATATAATGCATATATTAACGATGTAAACAAAAAGGCTGAAGAAGAACAATCTGTTGAACAAAAAGGAACTACTACTTTTGACGCGCTTTATCAATATAGAAAAAATAATGAATTTGAAAACCCAACAACAAATAAAGAAAAATATGAGTTTCTTCTCGATTTGTTTCAAGGCCCTGGTGATTTTAGAAATTATCTTTTTGATTACGTTAGCAATACAACTGAAAAAATAGGTAATCTTGAAAGCTTTTCAATTTTGGGATATCTTAACAATCCTTATGGATATGCTGTTGATGATGATTTAATTGAATCTTTCGGTGAGATATATGATTCGATTTTTAAGCAGACTATACAGAATGGCTCTAATTTGATAGAACATGCATTAGAAGAAACTTCATCTGTTGATTTAACAAGTTATGAAAAATTAAATGATTCAAATAAAATTAGACTTTATAAAGAACTTTATAATACTAGTACTTCGTTTAGGAATTATTTTGATGAATATAACGCTAATGGATTCCGCGAACAAGAAGAAATTATTGGCGAAATGGATAGACTTGTTTTAAATTACAATCAAAATAAGCCAAATTTAAAACAAATTTCAACTGAATGGTTGATAGATCAATTATCAAATATTTCTCTTTCAGGATATGCAATAGAAGTATATGATGAAGAATTTTTAAGACAAACTTTAATTAATGGTGTTCGAAGCAGTTTAGAAAACGATGAAACAAAATATTGGAACAACGGATTACTAAACTTTGACAACGTTATGGACTACATAAGAAGCACTATCAATAGCTGGAATAAAGATGCGAGCAACGTAGTGACCTATGCAGAAGAAAATGCTAGCAAAGACCAGTGGTCCTATATAGTTGGAGACGAAAAGTTTACTGATTTAAAATATGCACAAGAATATGTTGAGAAGAGCAATGGTAGATATAAACTTACAGATATAAAACAAAGACAAGGAGAAGAAAACGCACAAGTTTATCAAACAGCTTCTAATTTAATTGATGCTGTTCTTGCCGAGGGTAGACAAAACAATAGAAGTCAACAGTATAGTGAGTTTCTTGAAAAACTTAAAAGCTCAAATTCAATAAACGATCTTTTTGCCAAATACGATATAGATGCTTCTGGAGCGATACTAAGCGCAATAATGCAAAATAATCCTGCCTTATTAAGTACTTACGCTATGGCTAAAAACGGCCAAATTGATTTTGCAACATTTAAGAACGCCGCAGAGAAGATGAATGTTGGTAGGACCTCTGGTGTTGAAATTACTGAAGCCGTAATGGAATCGATACAATCAGGATTGTTATCGGTGAAAGATTTAAGAACACAATCTGATTTCAGTGGCGTATATGATGTATTTAAGAATATCGTTGGAGATGCCGCTGACGCCGTTCTCAACACAATAGAAGATGGGATAAATGACACCGAAGTCTTAAAGGAGTTTGATAAATCTATAGTTGCTCAGCGCATCAAAGAAGCAATGCAGTTCGATCAATATTATAATGAAGCATTATCTTCTACAATGACGCAATTATTTGGAACGAGTCAAGAAAAGATTCAACTTCAAGGCCAAGAAAAAACAGATATTCAAAATTATTCTGATTATCGTGCTGCTCTGCTTCGATATATTACCGGTAACGCCAGAACAGAAGACTATTCAACGATAGCGAACAATAGCATTTTTAACGAAACTGAATTGCGTAATGGTGTAGATCAATTGCAGCTGGCTAATGAGAATGCTGCGTTGCGCAGTAGCTTAGAAGGACAACAACAATCAAAGTTTAATTCTTTTATGTTCTCTGCTGGTTTGTCCCCATCTGATTATTTAAAATTAAACACAAAAGTTCCCATGTCAAAATATCAACAGTTCATGATGGCGGCACGAATTTCTGGAACAACAGATCAAACAAATGAAGATTTTATAAGCGCATTGGAACAAATAAATGGATTAACGATGCTTCAGGCAGCGGAATTGAATCTGCCAGGTTTCACTGAAATATTAAACGATTATGTTAATAACCCGTATTATGATTTAATTGCTGATGAAAATGGAGTTTCATTTAAGCTTAAAAACCAGAATGAAACCCAATTAAATAGAAATGCTATTGATGCTATGTATTCACAATCTATAAAAGAAAATGATTTAACTAATTTATACAGGCTTATTAGTGTCGATGGACTTTCTGCGATAACTTCAGATCACGACTATGAAAGATTGATGAGCTCAGATAGCTTATTGCAAGCTATGGTAGCAGCAGGATTTACCGAAGATTTAAGTAATTACGCTGCTATGCGTGCGTCTGGAAGCGAAGGAACGTTACTTCAAAACTATAGATCTGCATATCTTAATTTGCTTGGTGGCCTTAATCCAAGAGATTGGAACTTCGCAAACGCAAAACAGATATATCGTGATGCCACGCCAGAGCAACGAGCTTATTATGATATGTTCTTAAACGCGGATCAGTCTGGATTGCGTGATTTATTGATAAACGATAATGGCAACTTACAAGATGTGCAGACTGCGTTCCTTGAACAATATTATGCCGATACTGCACACAAATATATCAGACAGGAAGATAGACAGCGGTATGCTCATAATAGAGCTATTTATGAGACAGGAACGGAAGAACAGCAACAAGAAATGTTTTCTTCTTATCGCACACAAGTTGATACTATTCAAGAAGCACTTGCTGAAATTGAAACCTATCGTGGAATAGGTTCAACAGATACTAATGCTTTACGTGCATTATTGGGAAACATCGACGAAGAAAGATTGGCTGCGGACTGGGGCGCAGATGGCGGAGAAACGGTAAGAAAGCAAATTGAAACAAAACAAGATGATCTACTTAAAGAATTCTCAAATGTTCTTGGCGTATCTTTAAACGTAAAAGACCTTTCTTCTTTTAAAGAAGGATTACAAAAAGCAGCCGATAAAGCAGAAGGATCTGTAAAAACATTTTTACAAGCTCTCATAGACGCTTTAGATGTTGGTGGCCTTATTCCAGATAACGGCGCTCTTAATTTTGGTCAAGCTTATCAAGCCGCCATCAATGGAACAGCCGGCAGCAGAAGTTCTCAACAAGTATGGAATTGGTTATCCAATAATATCCAGGGTGCTTCTGTAACCGCAAGAAACGCAAATCAATCTTTGATAAATGTTCTATCAAGTAACGAAGATCTTAGAAGGTTAGATCCTAATGGAACGTTTTTCCAGAACAACCCAGACGCGATGAGAATGTTAAGCGCTTATCAATCAGGCAGTGTCACAGCGCAGCAGTTCTCAGCTTACGCTCGCGGACAGTTCCTTGGAAAAGACAAAGGCTATGATTATTATGATACATTGGCTTCAGCTTTATTTTCTGATAAAGCTTACTCCAACAAACAGTTCAACGCTGAAGCGTTAGGCGAAGAATTTGAGAAGCTTAAAGAAAATGAAATTCTTGGACCGATGATTGACGAATTAGCTGATCACTTCAAAGGATTAACTGATGCGGCCGATGGCGACGCAGACGCATTAGCTAGAGTTAACGAACAAGTGAACGACGAAGCGGCTGCAGACATTACAAAATATTCAAAGGGTGCAAGCAATTTAAGTAAGATAATTGCGGGAATGAAAAAAGGTGGCAAAGACGCTGCTCAGTCCACCGCAATGATCTCTCAAAACTTAAAGATTTACCAAGATCAAGTAACGGCCGTCAGTCGAGCTGCTGGAAAGAAAGGATCTCAACTTGATAATGACACTTTATCGATTATTGATGGATTGTTTCCTGAAATTGACGCAAAAGAAATTAAAAGTATGACGGAAGAGCAACTGGATACATTGCTCTCTGATGTAGAAGATAGTGTAAATGAATCTGTTACCACTGATTTCCAGGCAATGTGGGATGCTTTAACTGCTAATATTCCGCCCATTGATTGGAGCGCAGTAAAAATAAGTGGCGATGGTTCGCCAGATTTCTCAGGCATAGAAGGTGACGTAGCTGGTATATTAGAAAGAGCCTGGAGTATTTTATCTGCTGCAGCCGGACCAATTGGCGAATTGTCGATTGAAGAAATCGCAAAAGATAAAGGCTTGTTACTTAAAGCGATTGTTAAAAAACTTGGAGCAGGAGCTGGATATAATCGTGGCGGCGGAGGAGGCGGCGGCGGAGGTAAATCCGACGTTGACAAGCTCATGGAAGCCCAAAAGCATCGTATATCCTCTATTGAACATGAGAATAACATGCTGGCCATCCAAGCCGAAGATGCAGCCAGAACCAATAATATCCCCGCTTATCAGAGCTTAATCGATGATCAGATCGCTGGACAAACCAAACTCAGGGATGCTTACAGGCAGAATATCGCAGAACTGAATAAACAGCTTTCAGGGTTAAAGGCTGAAAGCGACGATTGGTGGAAAGTAAAAGAAGCCATACAGAGCGCAGAGGAAGCTGTAGCAAAATACAACGCCAACGTAGCTGAACTGGAAAGCAAACGGCTGCAAGAAGTTATAGAAGCTTATGAGTATGAATCGAGCCTTGCGACACATGAAACCAATATGCTTGGTCTTGAGAATCGTTCTCAGCGGCGTTATAACGAATATTCTGCTTGGCGTGAAAACATTGCTCAGCGGGCAGCCTCGATGGAAGTTCAGCTCGTTCTTGATACTTCTATGCTGGATGACTATCAAGCTGAACTGAATTCTATGATCGCGTCTGGCAACGGCAACGACGATTACGCGAGAGAACTAAGACAGAAGATTAATGATCTCATCGAAAGCTCTACTTCTCTCCAGATGGACATCGAAGAACTTGGCGATGAGGTTGTAGAGCTGAATAGAACTATGCTTGACAATTCGCTGGTAACGCCACAGCACTGGGAGCAGGTTTACAGCACTCAGAGCGATATGGCTCGGCGTAATCGTCAATGGGGCGCTGCGGCCGGAATCTACAACAGAACGGCCGAAAACTATCAGAATCAGAGAGAATTTTACCAGGCCAGTATTGCCAGAAATAGAGCAGACCTTGAGAATGCTGTTAAAGAATCTACCGAGTGGTATGATCTGCTGAGAGAAATATACGACGAAGAAGCAGCGTTGCTTGATTTGACTGTAAAAGAAATGGATCTGGAAATGCAGCGGCTGCAAGATGTGGTGTCTGCCTACGACGAATTAATTTCTCATATGCAGCATCTTGAGAACATGCAGATGGGACAGTTCGATTTAGATGATTACACCAACGATTACACTGCTATGTTTACTGACTTAAACAATTATGTTGAACTCAAACGAGCAGATGACCAGATTTATGCTGCTGAAATTGAACGGCTGACGAAGATTCTTGAAGACGAAGATATTACAGAAGAAACTCGAATTGAAACTGAGAAAGCCATTGAACAGGCTGAAGAAGAACGGCTGCAGGTAGCGAAAGACATTAACGATATATATCAGAAACGCTTAGAGATCATGAATCAAAAGCATGAACGTGAGCTTTCTCCGCTTAATTACGAACAAGACATGCTTGGATTTGAGCAGGAACGCGATATGCGGCTGAACGATTACGAAGGATATGTCGATACCATAGACAGATCTAATAGAGTGCATAGGGATAATATTGCAACCATTCGTGACCAGCTCAAGGAGCTTCAGGCTGAACAAGCTTTAGTCGCGGAAGACTCTGACGCGTGGTGGGAATGGCAGCAGCAGATTGAAAACGCCAATAAGCAGCTCGAAGAAAACATGAAGGCGATTGACGATAACAACAAAAAGAGATTAGAAGCGTTAAAGATTAAACAGCAAAACGAAGATAAACCTGAGAACTACGCCTTTGATATGTACAACCTGGCTGCGTCTCGCGCTCAAATGCTGGACGATTACAACAGCTGGGAAGGCGTAATGAACGATCGGCTGGAAGAGATTCGCGGAAGTGTTGCTCAGAACGAAGCTCAGGTAAAAGAAGCTGAGGCTTTATTAGCTACTTATGTAGAAGGATCCACAGAATGGATCAATACTCGCGACCAAATCTGGGCAATTAAGAAAGATACAGCCCAGAAGGAGAACGAAGCTCTGCAGATTGAGCAGCAAATAGATGCCCAGCGGCTGGCTGAAATTCAGAAAGAAGCATCCCGAAGAAGCGCGTACGACGAACATCGAGTTTCTATGCTGGACATTGCTGCTAATGTTTACCAGAACTTTGGCAATTATGATAATTACAGAGAATCTCTGAACAGAGAATATGAGTCTTACCAAAACATCAGAGACTCTGCTATTCAAGCGAGAGATGCTGCGTTGGCGCAAATGGATACTTTGGAAAAAGGCACGACAGCCTGGTATAACGCCAGAGATGCCGTATACGCCTACGACAAAGCTATCTCCAGCGCGACGAACTCTATGCTTGAAAAACAGCTTGCCATTGAAGCTTCCAGGATTCAGCAGTTAACTACAGAGTTTAACGATTCTCAGCTTGAGAATAATGTGATGCTTCAGACGATTCGTGCCCAGCGGCAGTACTATGACTCTCAGAACGACTTTGAAAATTATAAGCGCCTCGGTGAGCAGGAAAAACAAGTGCTGGATCAGCAGATTAACGATAAGAAAACCTATCTCGCTGGGATGAAAAACCTGTTAAGAGAGACAACGATTGGAACCCAAAACTGGTACAGCCTCAGGGCAACAATTGCTCAAACAATGGCTGACATTACTAACATGGAGTTTGAGTCGCAGAGAATAGATCAGGAACGTGAGCAGTCTGCAATTGACCACATGCTGGAGAAAATGGATTGGGAAGACAGCAATAGACAACATAACCTGACGTTAATCCAGTACGAGCAGACCAGATACCAGAATGCCGGAGAATTGTCCAATTATGGGATCATGTTGGAGAAAGAAAACGAACTGCGGCAAAAGAGCATAGAAGCTAATCTGCGCGATATTGAAACATTAAAAGCCGAACAGGACACTCTTGATAAAGGATCTAAAGAGTACAACAGAATCACAGAAGCGATCAAGAAGAAAGAAGAAGCGATCTCTGCAGATACTGTTGCCATTAAAAAGAACACAAAGGCAATCAAGGAGAACGCTAACGAGATCCAGAAAACTCGAACCGCGCTGGAAGATGTTGTTGAAAAAGAGATTAAAACACGCGAAGAACAGCGCAAGAAGAGATTAAATTCTGAGGTAAGCCTTCAAAAAACGATTCTTGAGACTATTCGACAAAGATTTCGTGACGAATGGTCACTTATTCAAAAGGACGTTGAAAAGAAGAAAGAGGCTCTTGAAAAAGAAAAGTCTTTGATTAATGAACGGTTGAATGCTCGAAAAGAAGCCATGCGGCAGGAAGAGCGCTACAGCGAACTGGAAGAACTTCAGCGGCAGCTTGCGCTTATTTCCAACGATCCTACAAGAACGAAGGACGCTAACGAGCTTCGTGAACGAATTAGAGATATTGAAAAAGATATTTCTTGGGATAAAGCTTATGAGGAAGCAGAAGCAGCGACTCAGCAGATAGACGATGAAATTCAGGCCATGAACGATTATGTAACTGTTCATGGAGATAATCTTACAGAAATGCTGGAGAACGCAAACAACTTTGCTGCGCAGATAGACTTAATTCTGTCCAGCGGCTGGGAGAGTGTATCTAACTTCCTTACTCAGAACAATACTGAATTTAAGAATAGCTTAGCTGAAGCGCAGCAGGAAATGCTGGAAGGTTGGGAACAAACTTGGAAAGACATGAACGGAATCATTGATACCTATTGGGATCAGATTTCCGAGATTCTTTCTTCGTATGAGAACTTTGTGAACTTCATGAAAGATTCTACAGAGTATATCAATTCCAGCGAAGCCGGAAAAGCTGTTCTTCAGTTCGGCTGGGATGTGCTTTACGAGAATTGGCTGAGCAGCGGACTTATCTCTCCCGAAGCAGTAAACTATCAGACGGACGAACATCCTTGGTACGACGCTTCTTCCGATCTGACGGCAGAAGACATTCTTGGTCAAGATTGGGATTGGCTCAATTGGGGGAAAGCACAGCCTGAAGTAGCAATGAACGATGATCTCATGAACGTACCTGATTATAATAACGCAGGAGTTGACACAAGAGCACATGCTGTTGATCTGACGGATATTATTGCTCACGATACGTATACCGGCGTAGGAATTACAAGAGAGGAAGAAGCCGCAGGTTACGAAGGCGGCACTTCATACAATAAGCCTGTAGAAACCGGCAATGTTTCTCTAAACATTGATATGGATGAGCTAATGAGCAGAGTGTCGTTTGATATTCCTGAATATCAGGCACCTCACATCGATTACACACAGCTCGGAAAAGAAAAGCCAGAAACCCCTAAAGAAAAGCAAAAGGAAGAAGAAAATCTTCCTGAAAACCCCGTTGTAGAACAACCAGAGACGCATGAGCAGGACAATGCTGGGAACAGTAACAATAATACTACTGGTAACAATAAACCAGAAGAAACAACATCTAAGCAAAACGATAACAATCATTATCATCCTTACAAAAATATAGATTTGAACAATTATGGATACAATAATAATACAGCTCATGTTCCTAATGACGAAGCGTTGATATCCACGCCAGAAGAAAGGGCGAGACAGAAAATTTTAGATACGGCGGCAGATATTAAAGCCCAGGCAAAATTGAATAATATTATTGATGCTGTTTCTTCTGCCGATAAACCAGCAGTAAAAACTTGGCACGCTGGAAACCTGACATTCAATACTGAAAAAGAGGCTAATGAGTATGCTGATTTTATCAAAAATACTTTTGGCAGAAACCTTGCTGTGTCTTATTATAAGCATGGCGGGTTAGTTGATTATACAGGCCCAGCTTGGGTAGATGGCACACCGTCTCAGCCTGAATCTTTTTTGGATGCTTCTGATACTAAGCTCCTTAAAAAACTTACGGATGCTCTAACGTTTGTAAGCGTCAACACAGGCGTTTGGCCTAACAGTTCCGATTTTATGCGTGGAGACACAAATTTCGGAAATATTAGTATTGTGATCAACCAGGCCGAATTGAAAGACGACGCGGATTATGAAGATGTAGCCAAGAGAATTGGCAGAGCGTTTACAAAAGAAATGTCAAGAAAAGGATATAACATGACCGGATATAATCTTTGATTTTCGCGCTGAGAAGGGGCTTTTGAGGCCCCTTCTCGCGCTTTATAAAAAGAGAACCCTTAATCATTTCTTAATCGGCAAGGTTAATTTATGAATGAACACATCCGAGAATAAACGTAATGGAGAAAAGGAAATTATAACAGAAAGGTGGTGACGACATGTCAAACGGCAGTTTCACTTTTTGCGGAGTAGATGTTAAATCTCTCGGCTTAACTTATGCCCCGGAAATGTCTCAGACTTTTGTTTACGGTCCGGCAGAGGAACAATCGCATATAGAATCTTTTGATGCTCACAATGGCGGCTATTACTATGGATCGTGGCGAAACGTAAAAGAATTTATTTTGCGTTGTTATTTTGAAGAAACGCATATTGACAAGGGGATAATGACGAAAATTTATTCTCTTTTTAAAGTTGGAAAATCAGGAAAGCTAATTTTCAGCAGACGACCGTGGTGCTATTATTACGCAACGGTTGCCGATCCAGTTACTCCAGAATATACGAACTACTTGAATGGAATAGTAACAATAACATTAAAAGCTATGTATCCTTTTGCGAGATCAGATATTTTCGTTAATAAAAGAACTGATCAAAGTCATAATATGTTAATGTTAAACTCCGCCGTGTTTGAAAAAGATGACATGGAGTTGCCAAAAGAATTTGATTTGACGCAACAGACTTCACTTACATTAGCGAATCCCGGAACTGAGCGTGCCGCGCTGGGTGTAGCTATTTCAGGAGACGTCGGAGATGGCGTTATCATTTCTAATAAAACGACTGGTCAATCTTGTAAGATTGTGGCCATAACAAAACAAAACACTACAAACCTAAACAAAAAAGTAATCGTCGATCCAATTAGCGGTAAAATAATATTGACCGGTGGAGGATCTAACGAATTAGCTTTTAAATACCATGAATATGGCTTTTTAGAATTGGAAAGTTCGTTTCCTGCTGCAAGAGATTTGTATATCAATTACATGAGCAGCAATTCAATTAATGCAACCAACATATTAAATGAAGATTTTGTTGGTCGTTATATATTCGTAAAAGACAGGTGGCATAAAATTATAGCTCAGCCTGACAAACATACGCTTCGTATTGTTGAAAATGCAACAGGAACAGGAAGCGAAAAAACTATGATCATTCCTATGAATGAAATTACAGTAACGCCAGTTACAACTATGGATATTCATTTAGAATTTATATTTAAGCCTACGTATGCTTAGCAAAAAGAGGTGATATAAGGATGCTAAGGGGTACGCGAAGCTTGCATTTAGATATATGCGACTATGAAAATAATATTGTCTGTAATTTATACGACAATCAGTCTGACGTCTCAGGGCAAGCGACAGACGTATTCGTAACAACTGAGCGCAATGGGTGGAAAGAATTATCATTTACTATACCATCGACCTGTATGACGATGGAAGGTAAAGAAGAAAACTATCGGCTTCAATACTTAATCGCTGATTATCGTATTCGGCTGAAGACAGACAATAAGACAGACTATTACTTAATATCTGAACCTCGAATTGTTCACAATGGCCCATCTAAAAACGTTGAAGTGGTTGCCGGACATATAAGCCAGCTTCTGAAAACTAAGAACCTTGGTTTAGAGTTTTCTGATGAAGAAGGTAACAACGTTGGAACAGCGGCTGAATTGCTTCAAACGATTCTGGACGGCACAGGCTGGACTGTCGGTAATGTAACTGAATTTCTGGAAGATGACGGAAAAACAGTAAAGGTTCGCTCTCTCGTTGCCAGTGCGAAAACCGGCGCTTTCGCGTTGATTGCCAATATGTGCGAAAAGTTTGACGCGAGACCAGAATATAACGGTGAAACAAGAACAGTTGATATTGTTCCTCTCAATCCTTTCTCTGATGTAGAAGGCTCTGAGATTCCCAAAGAGGTACTGAATGGAAAAACCGCACTGGAGCTTAATTACGGCAGAAATATATCGAATCTTACAAGGACGCTGAATACAGAAAATCTTGTTACACGCTTATATGCTTACGGCGCGTATGGGGACAAAACCAACGGGCTATGCTCCTTGCAGACCGTAGAACACCAGGAATACAATTTTACATTGGAACAGGATTATCCAGAAGGAACCGAATTCAGATTCGCAGATAAAGATGGAATAAACCATTACTTTACATTAAGCTCAGCAGCTGAACAAGGAGAGGTCTTAATTTGGTCTGATATGGACCAGACAAGCCGATCCTATATATGGAATGATACACGACGTATTATATATAAAATTCACCCAGAACCTGAACAGAGTACATGGATAACTCTTACTTCAACTCGTCAAAGCGTAGCCAATAAGTTTGACTATTTGATGGACTTTACTTACTATGACAAGATCGGGCTGCTGACCGATAATATGCGATTAGAATTGGCGAAGTTTCAAAGAGATATGCCGGCTGTTGTAGATAGGTCCACTGAAGCTTCGGCTGCTTTGATTGAAAGTGAACAGGAGTTGAGCCGAATTGCTGAGAACAATACTGGCTTTCTTCGTTTGGATGTAGCTTCTTTCTCAGCCGGAACGAATGGTGAAGTTATTCTGAATATTCGTAAATCGAATTATTCTGATGGCGTAATATATCGATCTGACTTTAACGAATCGAGAAGAAATTATTTCTCCTGGTATTGCGCCGAATCGCTGAAAGAAAACGGCGATCCGGCATATGGTATCGGCAGCGTAGTTTATATTGTTCATGATACCGATCCAATTACTTGGGACAAAGCCTATTTAAAAGAAATCGATGGAGAAGTGAGAACACAAGATTACAGTGTTCGTGGCGCTGCGGACCCAGACACAGTTACTCTTTGGCTTAGTTTCTCCAAAACGGGACCACTGAAAGCTGGAGATAGGGTTTATTTATTTGCCACGAACAGTATCAGCGGCAGATTGGGTGTAAGAGAAAGCGAAATAGAAAGCTTACAGCAAACCCTGGATCAGGCAACAAAAGTAGTAACCGAAAAACATCCTACGTATTTTGTGTGGGATAATGATCCTGCTCCAACGTTGGATGTGGTGAAAACAGGATATGGGTGGTATTACAGGAGTTCTTCTACTAATGACTCTTTGGGTCAGCTTTATTTTTGCTATGGGCTGGCAGGAGATACAAGGTGGAAACAAGCTGTTATATCTGAAACAGAACCTGCCGTGATCAGCGGCGGGTATTATTTTAATCTGAAAAGTAAAAACTTATATCACGGTGAATCTTCTGGCTGGGTAAACATAGCAGATTCCGGTATTATTATTTCCGGCTCAGCTTCTCCTTATTGGGCTCCGAACGCGGAAGCAAAACGGCTGAGTCAATCCTTTAGTAAAGTAGCGTACTATTGCCTGCGGCACGATATGCTGTACAAAGGAATTTACGACAAGTATACTTATACAGCAGATTCAGTTTTACATCCTGGAAATTATGCTTTCAAAAGTGAATATGGGTTCTACTGGGTGTTTACCACTGATCAGGAAATAGAAAGTAATAAGCAATTGTGGATTGACACAATAAAATATCTTGTATTCCAGAACGAAAGTATTGAAAGTGTAGTAACTCCTGAAGCGAAGCCATATGAAGCAATTGATTTTCCCGTGGCGAATGAGTTAACGAAAGTTTCTATATTGTCTGGTTCAATCATTAAGGCAACAGGTGTGGAAGAGAATTCTACAGTCGCCCAAAGAACAAACCATATTACGGTTTACGGCGGAGTAAATTACCAGTATTCCTTACCGACAAACAGTTATGTGGTGTTCTTTGATTCTAACAGACGGTATTTAGACTATACTGATTTAGATGCCGACGGAACTTTTGCGACACCAATAAGAGCAAAATATGCAAGATTTGTGTTTCAAAACGCTATCAGTTCTTCTCATTTTGTCCAGGTCAAAGACTATCAAAATCAATTGTTTGTAAAAGAAACGCAGTATGCAATATTGAGCCCATTGACCGGAGAAGGCAGCAAAGCCGGAATTAACGCGCTTATGGAGGCTTTTGCTGATACTGCGGATGAATGTTATCTTCATTACTTGACCGAATACCAGGCAGCGCAAAAAGAAGTAAAGGACGCTGACGATGCGCTGAAAGACGCTCTGCAGGATCTATACCGAGAAGGATATTGGCAGAAGAACGAATATGTAGAGGGCGACGAAGAGAAGCTATATAAAGACGCTCTGGATAACTTAGAGAAAATAGCAAAGCCAGAAGCCACCTACGACATTCAGTTCCTCGATTTATATTCGTCTAATACAGACGCTGGATATTCTGTGCTTGAAAATCCAGAAGAAGTAGAGTGGCCTGACATTGATATATCTGATGCGATGCATCTGGTAGACGAAGATATTGGTGTCAACTGTTGGGCGTTTATAGACAAACTGGAAAAGTGTTATGACCAGCCATGGAAAACACGAATGACGATTAACACAGACCTGTCTCTTATCGCACAGCACAGCTTTACGGATGTACTAACGCGAATTGCTGAGGTTGCGAATGAGACGAGCGCTAAACAGACGATCTATAAACGAGCTGCAGCGATCAGCGGAAGCGGAGCATATGCAGCAGACAAACTCGAAGGAACGATCAAAGCGAATAAAACTTTATTTGAAGGCGGTGCCAGCAATTGGTACACAGACAATAAAGGAAATATGGTCTTCGAGTCCACAGATGGACAATCTGCTATGATGCTTACAGGATATGGATTTTGCATATCTAACACAAAAGATGCTGATGGCGATTGGATCTTCAGAAACTTTGGCACTGGTGCTGGATTTTCAGCAGATGAAATGGTTACAGGTGAAATGTCGGCACTTCGTCTTATTGCTGGAACAATTACGACAGATCTTTTGCATGCAAGCGTAGGGCAGGAGCTTGAGATAGGCTCTAACAAATCTCTTTTGCTGTATGCGACAGTGGATGGGTTTAGGCCTTCCGGCGGACTGTTAACTCAAGTTTCCAATGGGGATGGAACATACAGACCCGTTCAAGAAGGAGATTCCTTCATTCAGATTGCCGCAAAAGAAGGCAACACGCCCGCTTACATCGATATTATGACAGGCGGATTATTAAACCTTCAAGGTTCGACAATGAATCTGACTGCTCAAAGTGTAATGAATTTGACCAGCGGAGATATGTACATTGATGCAGACGGCCAAATACACATGAAGGCAGGATCAGATTTAGACGTGGAGTCTGGAGCTACAATATCTGTTGAATCTGACGGCGACATCAATATAAAAGGTGGAGCCGACATTAACGTGCTGTCCGATGGTAAGGTGAATCTGCAGTCTGGCAGTATGATGTACATTGGTTCTGGCGCGGATATGTATGTACAGTCCGGGGGAGACCTGTATATTCAGGCGGGCAGTTCAATTGATATAGCGTCCGGATCTACATTTACTGTGGACTCAACAAACTTTGTGATTGACGAACACGGAAACGTATTGCTACGCGGAACCGTATACGCTTGGGCCGGTAACATCGGCGGCTGGATTATTGCAGGCGAACAAAATCAAAGTGGAACAGGTTGGAAGAGACAGTACATTTATACTGGCAACATCGACAGCGTTAGATCTACAGGCGCTGGTGCTTATCTTGGTACTGACGGCATCAATATTGGCGGAAAGCTCAGATACGACTTATCTAAGTTGGCAATTGAAGCTGAGAGCGTTATTATCGGTAAACAATCTACTGGAAGCGGGACGTTATTGTCTATGAATGCCCAAACAGGGCAGATCAGACTGTTAGCGTCCAGCACGATTGACCTAACTGCATCTGCGGCTGTAAATATTTCCGCTGGCCAAAGCGTGAATATCGCATCTACAGGTTCTATTGTGATAGGCAATTTAGGTTCTCCGTTCACAATAGGATCCAACGGGACTAACGCCTACATTTATAACGGAATGACATCCTTAGCCGACACACAACATAATGGTGTATATGTCGGAACGGACGGCATCGCGCTGGGAAAAGGGCTTTTCAAAGTAGCGAATTCCGGCACTTTAACAGCGACAAGCGCCACGATTACAGGTGAAATAAACGCTATTACAGGCAAAATTGGCGTATTGTCAAACGGCACAGGCGGTTGGACGATCAATTCCAACCTGATTTACGCAAACGATCAGAAGACCGGAATGTCCTCAACGGTAGGAACAAACGGATCAGGCATTGCGTTCTGGGCCGGCAATAAAATAACAGATCTTGGCACCGTGCAGCCGAGCTTCTACGTGACGCACGCTGGATATTTGAAATCTACCTCTGGTGCAATTGGCGGCTGGGTAATTGGCGATACCACCTTAACCAGTTCTAACGGCACGGTAGGAATGCACAGCAACAGCGCACAGACAAATCAGATTGCTTTCTGGGCAGGAAGCGCAACGCCAGCAAGCGCTCCGTTCTATGTAACACACGGAGGAACGCTAAAGGCCGTAGGAGCGGAATTGCAAAGCGCCAACGTGTACGGAAACATCTATGCGGCCTCCGGTAATATTGGCGGAACAATCTCTGGAACGTCGGTAACTGGCGGCTGGTCTATTACAGCGAATCAAATCAGCAGTAATAACGGACTTACTGGTTTATCTTCCGCGTCTGGAAATAGCAATATTGCTTTTTGGGCTGGAAATTCAGCTCCTTCCTCTGCAAATTTTAAAGTGACAAACGGCGGCACTTTAACGGCGGTGAACGCTGTGCTGAATTCCGCCACTGTGACAGGTACTATTTACGCCACTTCAGGACGTATTGGCGGAACAATCAGCGGTGACACGATGACCGGCGGCTGGATAATCAACAATAACGTGTTAAGCTCTGGTTCTACGTCTAACTATGTGGGACTGTCTTCTAATACGTCGTCAGACTATGCGATTTGGGCTGGAGCAGCAAGTCCTGACAGTGCGAACTTTTACGTGAAACGCAATGGTGAGATATACGCAAACAGCGGCACGTTTAATGGAAAGATCACTGCTGGAACTGGAAGTACAATCGGCGGCTGGTATATAGGCACAGACAGAATTCGCAGCGGAAATGCTAGCGGTGGTGGAATTACGGGTATGGCAAGTTCGACAGCAATAAACGCTGTTGCATTTTGGGCCGGCAGCACGACCCCGTCAAACGCACCGTTCTACGTAACGGCAGGCGGATATTTAAACGCCACGAATGTTAGCGTAGAGGGAACAATTAAAGCAAATGCGCTGTACATTGGAGGCCGAGAAGCTAATATCTCGTTGGACAGCAGTGGAAAAATTACATTGGGTTCTTTAAACAGTGACTCACAAACGTCAATTAACAAGGCAGCAAAACTTATGATAACAAATGATAAGGTAGATATTAGCTGCTTATCCGATAATGCGTCTGCGGCTATCACAAAAGCCGCAAATATCAGCGTAACAAACGGAAGAATAGATTTATCGTCATTATCCACAAAAGTAGTAAACGACGATAATTTAACCACGAAATTATCAAACTACGCCACGATTACCGTAATGAATAACGCAATCGAACAAGGAGTATGGGACGAGCTTGGAAACGCAAGCGGTATTACGATAACAAAAGATTCCGTCAGAATTAAGACCGGTGGTACATTCTCAGTTGCCAGTGGTAACTTTTCTGTTTCTGATACCGGCAATGTGACTATGACAGGAACGATAACGGCTGGTTCAGGAAGTACAATTGGTGGCTGGAACATTGGTTCGAACAGTTTTCATTCTGGTTCTGGATCTTATTATGTTGGTTTGTCGTCTAATACATCTTCTAAATATGCAATATGGGCTGGTGCTTCAACCGCATCAAGTGCTCCATTTAGAGTAAAGAGAGATGGAACTGTTGACTTGACAAAGTTGAACACAATCACTGAAACTGGTGAAACTGAGCAAGTAATAAATTTAACGCAGTATCCGTTGTGGAAATTATGGTATAGCGTAATCAAATCATACACCGATAATTCCATTACTTTATCTAATGGTACAACTATAAATTTTAATACTGCCTCGTCGATCACTTCTGGATGGTCGGGCGGGGCATTAACTGTATACGTTAAAAACAAAAGCGGTGATACTGTACTGAAACAAGAGGTTGCTTCTCTTAGTTTTAATAGAACTGAAGCACAAATAAAAACAGCATTGGAAAATAGTTCTACTCATAGTTGCACTTTAACGGTTGATGATGAAGATAACGAATGGACTACAATAAGAACAAATATAGACGCTTCTGGGGTATATAACAACGGATGGAATGATTGTATAGATAAATGCACAAGTATTGAAGTTGTAAGAAATAGTACAGAAAAGTACGATGGAACACTTTATACAAAACAAGGAACTGAGTACATTTCAATGGGTACAGGGACATGGAGACTCGGAGGATTTTCTGCAACCGCATACATTATCCCTCAGAAGAAAACTTAATTTATACGAACAACAGAAAGGTAAAAGGTTATGAAACAATATCAAATTATTAATGCTTACAAAAATTTGGAAGCTTTATCTGAAAATGAACGGTTAACTGATTTTGACCAATGGAATATTTATAAACTGCGGAAGATTCTAAAACCGCATATTGAATTTCAAGCAGAAAGAGAAAACGCTCTTCTTGATAAATATAGGCAATACGCTAACGACAAAGGAATACTTGAAGGCGAGGCTATGCAAAATTACATTAAAGATTTGCAGGAACTTTCTCAGCTTGACGCAGAAATAGAACAATTCACTAAACCTAAAATTAAAATAACACAAGGAATGACGTTGAAAATTATTGAGCCGCTGGAAGACTTTATTGAATTTACTGAACCGGCTGAATAATTTGTGCAAGAAAGGAAGTGACCACAATGTTTTTTCCTGGTGAAACGATAACTCATAAGTTTGTAATTCCTTTCGCCGCTAATGAAATTGATTATGTGATTATTTCCTATAAACAAAACGAAGAAATTATATTTGAAAAAAAGATTGCTTCTGGATTTGAACAAGAAGGAACCAACATTACATCTTTTTCTTTTGTGTTTACACAATCAGAAGGATTATTATTTGACGACAATAATTCTTTTACAATTCAATGTAACGTATACACAAAAGGCGGGACACGACACACAAGCTACGAAATGAAAAATAGTAGTGGCGTACAGTATTTAAGGGAAGTGCTTACAAATGGCTGATAATTACACTTTCTATCCAAAATTTGAAGAATATGTAACACTATATCGTGGCGTTGTGCGTGTGTGGATTGGAGACGGAGAAACAACTGGCGAAGCAGGTTATCTTTTTGCAGAATATATCGACGGTCTTGTTCAGCAGCTTGGCTATGTATCTGATTATGCTGAAGCAAAAAAAATATTTGCCGATTTAGGAAAAGATTTAACATATACTGAATGGGTCAAACTACTTACAGATGTACCAGAAAATGCTTTAGCCGCTCAAAATTCAGCAACTGCCGCTGCGCTGTCTGAAGAAAAAGCTGAAAAATGGGCGACTGGCGGAAGTGACGGAACGCCGTCAGAAACAAATAACGCAAAATACTATGCTAATCAAGCGCTGACTAAATCGATAGATGCAGCAGCTTCTGCTGATTCTGCTTTGAACTATAAGAACGATGCAGAAACAGCAAAAGAACAAGCTCAAGCTGCTAAGAACGAAGCCGAAGAAGAAAAAACAAAGGCAGAATCATGGGCAACGGGAGGTACTGGCGGTACTGCCACGTCTACAAATAACGCTAAGTACTACGCGACACAAGCAGAAACAAGCGCAACAAACGCAGAAGCCAGTGCAATTAATGCTGATAACAGTGCGACTGACGCTAACAACTCAGCAACGTTTGCTGAAAATTGGGCAACCGGAGGAACCGGAGGAACAGCATCTCCAACCAACAACGCAAAATATTATTCTGAACAATCTCAACTAAGTGCTGTAAGTGCTTCTGATTTTGCATCTGCGGCAAACGTTAGTAAAACCGCAGCAGAAACAGCACAAGAAAAAGCGGAAATCGCTCAAGGCAATGCAGAAACGGCTCAGACAAATGCGGAGGCTGCCAAGGCAAACGCTGAAACCGCAGAAGACAATGCAGAATCATGGGCTGCTGGTACTAAAAACGGGACAGAAGTTGATTCTTCTGATCCTGCGTACCACAATAATGCAAAATACTATGCCGGAGTAGCTAAAGAGCAGGCAACAAATGCAGAGAACAGCGCATCAAATGCCGCGACTTCCAAAGCAGAAGCTGATGTAGCTAAGAATAATGCAGAAACCGCAGAAGATAACGCGGAAGCTTGGGCTGTAGGGCAAAAAAATGGAACAGACGTTTCGTCTTCTGATGTTACATATCATAATAATTCAAAATATTATGCGCAACAAGCGGATTTAAGTAGTCAGAATTCCGCCAATTCTGCAGCGAACGCGGCTTTAAGTGAAACAAATGCTGAAAATTCCGCTATTTCTGCTGAAAATTGGGCTACTGGAGCGACTGGCGGTACTGCTACAACTACGAACAATGCTAAATATTATGCAGAATTCGCAGCAAATCAAGCCGCTTCTATTCAAGCTGCCACTATTAATGTAACATATCAAAACAGTGATGATGGTACGACGCCGCCTGTTGTCGGAACGTGGACAGAATATCCTAACCCTCAGCCTGGAAAGTTTACATGGGCTAAAATTGTGATTACTTGGCTTAATGATTCCACAAGTGAAATATATAACGTAAGCTACGCTGGAATAGACGGAACCGGCAGCGTTGATTCTGTTAATGGCAGAAACGGAGACGTGATTCTTTATAGTACAGATATTTCATTAACGCAGGATGACGATAGAACTATCTCAGACGCGTTAAATGATTTTGCTACTGATGAAGAAATAGCTGCCTTGTTTCCTTGAGGCGGTGATCCGACATGTGGATTCAAGCAAATCCTAATCCATGCAAAAAAGAAGTTCCAGATTGTGTAATTCGAGCAATAGCAATAGCACTTAACTTATCATGGTATCAGGTATCTGATGAGCTGTATGAAGTAGCAAGAAATGATTGCAGCGTGTCTTCAGACGATAATGTCTGGGGACATTACTTATATTTAAAAGGATTTGAGCCTTTTTTACTCCCTAGAGATTGCCCGAGATGTATAACGATAGAAATGTTTACAGAAATGTTTCCATTTGGAACATATATTGTAGGAACAGGACAACACGCCGTTGCTATTATAGACGGAAATTTCTTTGATAGTTGGAATTCATCAAATGAAGTAATTAGTTTTTTCTGGAAAATTAATTAATAGGAGTGATTTACATGGCGAACAATTATTATAACCCCGGATATAATAACCCATATTACAACAACAATTATCCCACTTATCAAACACAACAGTCTTTTACTCAGGATATGAAATTTATGGAATGGGTAGACGGCGAAGTTGGAGCTAAAGCGTTTCAAAAACCCATAGGCATACCGGTCAATGCACCAATTCCATTGTGGGATTCAACCGGAAATAAAATATATCTTAAGAGCTGGAATCAGGTTGGTGCTGCAAACCCATTGACTGAAATAGATTATACAATCAAAGAAAATCCAACAATGATGCAGATGTTGCCTGATGGAATTTCCGGCAAAGATATGTCTCAATATGTTTCTAAACGGGAATTTGAAGAGCTTAAAAAACAAATAGAAAGCTTATCATCTATGATTTCTAATACTCATAACAGTAAAAATCGGGGTGGAGATCAATGAACCCAATTTATGCAATGATGATGGGACAGCAGAAAATGCAACAGGTGATGCAAGTGATGCAAAACCCAATAGCGTTTCTGAAGCAAAAATTTCCTGACATTCCAGCAAACATTCAAAATGACCCAAATCAAATTTTACAATATCTGCAACAAACTCGCGGTATCACAAATGACCAAGTTCAGCAAACAATGAATTCAATCCCTAATTTTAATCACGGATAAACGTAGAAAAATTTTAACAGGGCTTGAAAATGCTTGTAATTATAAAACAGTCAGTTTGTCTGACTGTTTTATTTATTTTCGATAAACACCGTTGGACTCATTAAGCTTTACGCATGCGAAAAATAAGTACAAACGGTTGTTTATATATATCTCATCATTTTAAAACAAAATTAAGAAAGGTGGCTTTTTTATGATGAGCGAAAATGGACCTAATATGTACATGCCTGTAGCTCCTATGGGGAACTATTATGGCAACGGCGCAAACGATGGTATGTTTGGCGGCGGCTGGATGTGGTTCTTGCTGGTATGGATGGCTATGTTCGGCTGGGGCGGAAACAACGGTTGGGGCGGCAACAATGGATTTGGTGGATACAACGGTTATTCCGAAGTTCAGCGCGGCTTCGATCAGAATTCTGTAATGACTGGTATTCAGGGCATTCAGAACACTTTGACTAATGGTTTTGCTCAGGCTGAAGCTGCTGCCAGCAATCGACAGATGGCTGATATGAATCAGTATTTCCAGATGCAGAATGCTTTCCAACAGTGCTTAACGAAGATTCGTAATTCAACCAAGCGTTTCTTCAATACGAAAACTATTTTCGCCAATGGCACTTGTGCGGCGTAATCCGCACTGGCAATCGGGTGAATTGCTGGAAGCCTAAGTTCGCATGAAACAAATAGGAGATAATAATGTATTACGTATATGAATGGTACAAAATAGACACTAATAAAAATTATATCTCAGTAAAGAATTTGCAGCGAGAGAATTGGACATTAATTCAGATAAAATCTTGATATTTAAGAGATAAGCCATATGATCAAAATTATATATGTGAATATGGTAATCAGCAGCCAAGCCGAGAGAATACCGATAATAGTATCTCGGAAGGTTCAGAGACTAATAGGTGAGAACGGTAATCAATAATCCTAATACAAGTGCCCGACCCCTAATCGCAATAATGCGATGGGTGAAGATATAGTCCGAACTTATAGGAAACTATAAGAAGTGAAGGATAAAGAGCCTTCACGATAACACAATTGGTTGCGAAAACCGTCTGGCGACTCAAGGCGTGAATACTAATATTGCTCAGGATGGTGCCGCCACTCGTCTGGCTATTTCCGATGGCAATCAGAAGATCATGGACAAACTTTGTCAGCTGGAATTGGATGGAATTAAGCAGAACTATGAGAATCGCATTGCTGGTATGCAGAACGCTCTGGATCAGGCTCGCAGCGATAATCAGGCTCTGCGGTTTGCTGCTTCTCAGGGCGCTCAAACTGCTCAGATTCTGGCGAACAACGAAGCTCAGACCACCGCTCTTGAACAGTATCTGGCTCCTGTTGCTCGGCCTGCTTACATTGTGCAGAACCCACACTGCTGCGCTCAGAACTTTGGCGCTGGCTGTGGCTGCAACGCCGCCTAATAACGCTTGTCATTTTAGGGAACCGAGAAAATCGGTTCCCTATCTTTAGTTATAACTAATTTTGACAAAAGGAGAGATTTTCTATGTCTGAGTGGACTTATAACGAGATCCAACTCGTGCAACCTGGCGCTTCTGCGCTTTTAAATGATGCTATCACCTGTAATAAAGGTTATGTTATTCATCGTCCTGGTTCTGGCATTCTGACGCTGCGTGGAATCGTTAATAATCCATGTGCTCGTTTTGCACGTTATCGTGTCTCTTATGATGGAAATATTGCCATTCCTGAAGGTGGAACGGCTGGAGAAATTCAGCTTGCTATTGCCATTGGCGGGGAAGTTGTTCCTACTAGTATCGCTACCGCGACGCCAACTGTTGCGGAGGCCTATTGGAATGTGTCCGGTTTTGCCATCATTGATGTTCCTGTTGGATGTTGCTATACAGTAGCTGTCGAAAACGCTTCTGTTTCTGCGACTCCTGCTACTACGCCTGCTCCTGCGCTGAATCTGAGGAACCTCAACGTAGAAGTAACCAGACTTGCGTGAGGAGGCGATAGACATGTATAGAAGACATGAATTACTCGAAGCTAAAATGTGCAAAGAGTTGGACCTTCTTGAAGAAAAATATCGCACTGGGGCTGAAATGAGCGAGGGCGATCTTCGTCGCATTGATTTGCTCACGCATGCGATTAAGAGCCTGGCTACGTACAGCGCCATGAAGGAAGCAGAGGATTATCGCTCTGAACAAATGGCTTCAATGCAGAACCAAATGAGCGGCAGAATGTCGAATCAGGCGTTTTCATATGCGCCAAACAATCAAGGAAACATGGGGTCTGGAATGTATCAACCTATGCCGTACCCAAATGGATCCGGTATGAATTCGTATGCCGATAACTCATATACTCAGCGCGGCATGCAAAGACCTGGATATCCTTCTTATACACAAGGAGAGCAACGGTGGTAACAGAGGAGGTAAATCCAGATGATGATACGAATGCCGCGAGGCGATATTCGTTTGGTTCGGTTTCTAATAAACGATCTAAACGGAACATCTACTGACGTGGATTTTACCGAAATATATTTCACAGTAAAACGAACGGCAAGAGACAGATTGTATGAATTTCAAAAAAGACTTAGCACAGGCGAAATTACTAAAATAAATTTGGGAGATTACCAAATTAAAATCGAACCAGGCGACACAAATAAAATGTTAGTTAATAATCCAAGATTTCCGAATTATGTGTTTGATATTCAGCTTAATTATAAAGATATGATCAAAGAAACATTCACTGGCACATTTGTATTAACTGATGAGGTCACATATGCTGAAAACGAATGAGGTGAGAGTAATTGTATGAAATAGATCGGCGTTCAGTAAAAAGTGGGAATATGTTTACTCTCACTCTTGCCACTCCTGCCCCTGAAAAAGATAGCAAAGAACCTGGAGATTACGACGGTTTAACAAATAAACCAACAATTAATGGGGTTGAGCTTGCTGGCGATCTTTCACTTGAAGATTTGGGTCTCGGAGATGTGCCAACAGGCCCTTTAACAACTGAAGATCTTGATAATCTTATCGACGGCTAAAAGGAGGTGGTGCAGGTGAGCGAAAACAAATATTTGGATTCTGCTGGCGTAAAACATTTATGGAATAAAGCAGAAGAAATCTACCTGAAAAAAGAAGCCGGAAAAGGTCTATCCGAAGAAAATTATACGTCACAGGAAAAAGAGAAGCTTGCAGAATTGAAGAATTACGAACTTCCAGCTGCTTCTGAAAATTCTCTCGGTGGCATTAAGATAGGCGATGGTCTTAAAATTGATGAAAACGGCGTTGTGCATACCATATATAACCCTGAGATGGCGGTTGAATGGAGCGATATCCAGAGTGTTCCTACTACTTTAGAAGGATATGGTATCACAGACGCTGCAACGAAAGCAGAAGTTGAAGAAGTGCGCTCTGCCGTAAGTAAAGTTTACAAATATTGCGGCAAGGTGCCTACGATAGCAGATCTTGAAAATATTCAAAACCCGCATAACGGAGACGTTTATGACGTTGAAGAAAATGGCGCAAACTATGCGTGGAATCAAGCGGAATCTCGTTGGGATAATCTGGGATCTTTTATTGAGATTGAAGCTTTATCCAATTATGAATTAGATATTATTACCGGGTCTGCTTCATCTGAAGCTTCTTTGAAAGAATTGCTTACTAAAGGTGGAAATATTGATCTTGACGGAAACATATCATTGTCTATGTCGGTCAATGTTTCTCAAGATGCCGTTCTGAATCTTTGTGGAAATACGTTAACTTATTCCGGTGAGGGATATGCTCTTGTTGCAAACAATGCAACACTCACAATAAAGAACGGTAGTGTAAACGCAAACAAACGCATCGCTCAAGCTGAAAATGGCGGCAAAGTTGTCATTGACAGCGGCGAGTATCAATCTGGCGATGTAGCCTTTTCTGCTATTGGAAGTAACTCTAAGGTTACGTTCAACTCTGGTTCTATTGTTGCCAAGGAAGGCGGAATAGGTTCTTTCGATGGAGGATCAGTTGAAATTAACGGTGGGCAAATTACAGGAACAGATAACTTTCCTGTATTTACCAACGGAACGGCTGGACGCGGAGGCAACAACATAGTGTTTAATGATGGCGAGTTGATTGGCAACATTGTTTCCAACGGATATGAATCCTGTGGTGTATATATTGCAAACAACGATACGTTTGTTATGAATGGCGGAGTTATTAAATCTAATAATGGTTGCGGCATTCTTATGCGCGCCGGAAATGTAACAATCAACGGTGGCGAAATCACCGCTTTTGGCGGAGATCACACTCCAGGATGGGTTGGAGACAATAAGACAAAGATGTCTGCTTCTGCGGTTATTTATCATGAATCCGCTAACTATCCTGGCAAGGCTGGTATGAATCTTACAATTAACGACGGTATATTCAAAGGAACAGATCATGCCCTTGAAATTCTGTCTAATGAAACTACTCCTGCTGTTACTATCAACGGCGGATCGTTTGATCCTGCGTTGGTGTAATAAATATTTAGAAAAGAGGTAAACTATTATGGCTTATGAAACTATTGAAACCAAGAAATTCCTTAACTCTGCTGGCGTAGGTCATCTTTGGGAAAAAATCAGAGATCGGTACGACTCCAAGCTGGACAACGTCACTGCCGGTAACGACGCCGTTTCTGTTGCAAACAACAACCAGATCTCTGTTGTTGTCAGTGCTGAATCTGATAACAGACTTCAGATTAAGACTACTGGCAATAAGGGTTTGTATGTTGCTCCTGTTGCGGATCAAGATACTTACAGTATCGTGAAGGATGATAACTCTGGCGACTATGCTGCAATCTATCATTTGCAGAAGACTCCCAACGGAACCGGAACTCCCGTTAATGTTGGCGCGGCCATCAACATTCCAAAGGACATGGTGGTTGAATCTGGTTCTGTTGAAACCAAATCTCAAGCTGGCGAATGGGGTCCCGCTGGCACGTACATTCATCTGATTCTCGCAAATGCTGACAATGATGATTTGTACATTAACGTTGGCGATTTGATTGAATACGTCACTTCCGGTTCTCAGGTTGGTGATATGGTGGTAATCGCCATCGACGAACAGCATCGAGTGACTGCTACCATTACTGACGGTACGATCACCAAAGCTAAGCTTGCTACTGCAGTTCAGAACTCTCTTGATGCTGCCGATAGTGCTGTGCAGACCATTACTACTGGCGAAACAAACGGTACAATTAAGGTAGATGGAACTGAGGTTGCTGTTGCTGGCCTTGGCACTGCTGCGTTTACCGCTGCTACTGCTTATGATGTTTCTGGCGCTGCTGCCGCTGTTCTTGGCACTTCTTCTGATTTAGCTTCTGCTGCCACCGTGTACGGCGTGAAGCAATACGCTTCTGATGTA
Source organism: uncultured Ruminococcus sp. (assembly GCA_902797885.1). Classification (GTDB taxonomy): domain Bacteria; phylum Bacillota; class Clostridia; order Monoglobales; family Monoglobaceae; genus UMGS1820. The sequence goes on along the minus strand of CADBUP010000171.1, from coordinate 70,845 downwards.
TACACCGCGATTCAGGCACTGACTAATAGCGAAATTGATGCTGCTATAGCTTCTGCTAACGCTGAAATTGATGGCTAATAAAAATGGGGGAAGGCGTGGTAACACACTTCCCCCTTCACTCTCTATGAAAGGGGAAATGTAATATGCCGACTACATACGCGGCAACAGCTGTTAAAAAGTTTCTGGACGCTAATGGGTTGGCTTATTTCGCCCAGAAATTAAATAATTATCCTACAAACGATGTTATTGCAGCTGTTATCAATGGTGTGCAGGACGCTTTAGATGAAAAGGTAAGCATTGACAGTGTCGGCAGCGTAAACGGCGTAGCATCTTTGGGATCTGATGGAAAAATACCATCAAGTCAGCTCCCGTCTGGAATAACAGATACGACTTATACATTAACACAGAATAGCTTAGATGGACATATTATCACTTTAACACCGTCCGTTGGAACGGCAACGACTATTACGATTCCTGATAATAACACGACGTATTCCGCTGCCACACAATCTATAGATGGCCTCATGTCTTCAGAAGACAAAACAAAGCTTGATGGAATTGCAGAAAACGCAACAGCTAATCAGGGGACAATTACCGGAATTACGATGAACGGATCATCTAAAGGAACGTCTGGTGTGGTTGACCTTGGCACTGTTATTACTTCACATCAAGATATTAGCGGAAAGCTTGACTCTTCACTAAAAGGATCTGCAAACGGACTTGCGGAATTAGACGAATACGGGAAAGTCCCAGCGTCGCAACTGCCATCTTACGTGGATGATGTTTTAGAGTTTGCATCGAAAAGTAATTTTCCATTAACTGGTGTTTCCGGTATAATATATGTAGACATTAGCACAAATTTAACATATAGGTGGGGCGGTTCCGACTATGTGGAAATATCGCCTTCTTTAGCATTAGGAACAACAAGTTCTACAGCTTATCGCGGAGACTATGGAAATGCTGCGTATATTCACGCAACCGACAACAATAAAATAAGTCAAGCTAAAAACGCTGATTTGTATTTGTTTTCTGTGACAGCAGAAGGACACGTTGGCTCTGTGTCCAAGGTAACAAAAAACGATATTACTAACTTAGGCATTCCAGGATCAGACACTACATATATTTTTGACGGAACTTATGACTCTTCAACAAATAAGGCCGCAACAGTAAGTACTGTAACATCTGCAGTGGATAACATATACGAAGACGTTGCAACTGCCGCTGAAATAGCGGCATTATTTAGTTAACACAATCTGTAACAAGACAGTGTATCTGGTCTATGCGGTATTCAATATTGAATGAAATTTCATACACCAGACACACTGTTAAATTATGTTGCATTGTGCCAAGAAAGGAGACATTACAATGAATGACATCGCCAAACCTGTTACGCAATGGATTGCCGAAAACGCAGGTTGGACGATAGTTATACTTGTTTTTGTTTTTTCTTTGTTTTTTGAATTTTCAAAAATAAAACTATCTCCAATAACCGCATTGTTAAATTGGGTTGGGTCAAGATTGATCGGTGGTCTAAAAAAAGACATAGCAGAACTTAAGGTAGACACAAATAAAAAAATCGACGAACTAAAAAAAGACACTGAAGAAAAAATCTACGAACTGAACACGAAAACAACTAACGCTTTGAACGAAATAAAAACAAATGTAACAAACAACTCCGAAGAAACGAAAAAACGATTAGAACAAATCGAATTAAGTCAAGATAAAGCTGCTATTGCAAGAATAAAGGCACACGTTCTTAATTTCTCAAGATCGTTACGGGTCGGGGAAAAACACACAGAAGAAGACTTTAAAAATCTGATTAAAGAAAATGAAGAATATGAACGACTAGTTAAACATAATCATTGGACAAATGACGTATATAAAGCAGACTATGAGTTCCTATATCATGAATATCAGCGTTGTCAACGAGAAAACGACTTCCTGAAATGATGAGGTGTGTTTTTATGCCAATAAAAAAGGATCCGAAAAAACAGTTTAGTAAATGGCTAGCAAAATCTGGCGCTATATACTGGATTGTATTTCTTTCTGCGTTGTTGTTTGTGATGTGTTATCGTCCAGAAGTTGCTATAGCCTGTGTTTATATGGCAATCATAGTATCTATTGTTATGATTATCCATGTATGGGCATATACAAAAAATTCTATCTATGAAAAAAGTTTGTTAACAGTATTAGATAAGGCAAAGATGGAGATGGATTTATCAGGAAAACTATCTTCTGCCATTAATACTGATTCAAACAATAATTATCAAAATGATTCAGCTAATGGCTGACAGAAAGGAATTAATTATGGTTGATTTAACTCAAATAATTCTTGCTGTAATTGCGCTTCTTAGCGCCGTATTAACTGGATTTATCATTCCCTGGCTTAAGAAAAAAGTTGACGCAGAAAACGGTAAAATTACAGAAACACAAGCTGCTCTTTTGAAATTAGCTGTAAATACAGCGGTGAAAGCCGCAGAGCAGTTATTCAATTCTACTGAAGGACAAAAGAAAAAAGCCTATGTACTTGATGTTTTAAAAGATCAGGGATACCACATCGACGATAGCGCAATTGATGCAGCTATTGAGGCTGCTGTATACGCTCTTAAAAATGATTTTGCGTAATTATATTGTTACGAATTTAATAAATTAAAAAAGGGGGTGCGATAAGTGGGAACATTTATCACCCTAGATCGTTTAAGACAATACACTTCTTTATTTAAAGACTGGGTAAATAATTTATCAAAATGGAATGAGAAGAAAAACGTTCAGTCTGCCGTATCATCCCCCAGCGCCAGCGGTAGTGCGCTCGCGTTTATTGACACGATTTCACAGAACGAGCAAGGCGTAATCGCGGCGACGAAAAAGGCCGTTACCGTAGACGCTACGCCTACAGCAAACAGCACAAACCCGGTGCAAAGCGGCGGTGTGAAAGCGGCGCTGGATGGCAAAATGCCAGTTGTCGGGAAGGGCGTAAACCTGTTGGATAACTGGTATTTTGTTGGCGGCGGCAGTCAGCAAGGAGGGAAGCAGTTTCCTATCAATCAGCGGGGGCAAACATCATACAGCGGCATAGGTTACACTATAGATAGATGGATGATGGATGTTAGTAGCAATGTTAGTTTACTGTCCGAGGGCCTAAAATTCAATTCTGGCCGTATTGCCCAAACGGTGAATGACTTTGCGAAACTGCTGGATAAAACCGTTACCTTTTCGGCGCTTACAAGTGAAAACGTATTAAAGTACACCACCATGACTTTTGGAAGAAATAGTGGCGGAAGTGGTCTTGGAAATATGACCGTCTACAGTCTTAGCGATGGTAAATTTATAATAGTTTCGTCGCTTACTATAGTCGCCGTAAAACTGGAAATCGGTGACACTCAAACCCTCGCCCACCAGAAAAATGGCGTATGGGTGCTGAACGATCCGCCACCCAATTATGATCTGGAGCTGCTGAAATGCCAATTGAGCACGGCAAATTCCAGCGATACCTACGCTAACCGCAAACTGATCCCCATCACTGTTAACATGGGAACCGTAACAGGCACAGGTAGCACTGTAACCGTAACAAAATCTGTAACGGGCGTAACATCCAGCATGACCGTGGACAGGATAGAATTCGGAACGCCAAGCGTGGTACAAAGCGGCTGGACAGTGACTACGGCGACAAACAGTGTAACATTCTCGGCGATGATCAGCGGCAGCACAACAGTAAAAATCAAACTCAGCGACAACACCGACGTAACAGGAACGTAAGGAGGAATGAAAAATGGAAACCATTTACACAACGATTGAAAACCAGGTACGCAATGACGGCAGCTTTGGATTGCTCTATGACCACTTTACCGATATGAACGCGGCGTATGCCAAATTTTTCACAGTGTGCGCTGCGGCGGCGGTGAGTGAAATACCCTACCATAGCGCACATATTTTGCGCTCAGACGGTATCATGATTGAAAGCCGGGTGTGGGATAGGCAGAGCAATAACACGACAGAAGAAACGGCAGGTGAGTGATTATGGCAACAAGTATGGGAGAACGGCCTGCACTTATTGACGCGGTAAAAAGAATCGGTTTAGCACCAGGTTATAACACAGCTATAACTGATTCGGAAAACACGTATATCGAGTATAGCAAGATTGATAAATGTGTAGTTTTTTTTGCGAAAATTACGGCTACGCAAACATTGCCAGCGGATACCGTTAATGGGTTGTTTTCCAATATGCCGAAAAGTAAAGAATGGATTGCATTTCCCGCATATAACACCAATGATCGTACCGTAGTTGGATATTTACAAATCAGGAATGATGGCGGCATGAGAAACTTTGCGACAATTAACGGAACGGCGCTATGCTATGGAGTATATTTTACTGATTAAAAACCATAAAAACAGTATATAAGGAGCAAACCATGATCACATTAAAACAATTTTTGGCCTGCGTCCAGGAAAACGCCGACCGCATCCATGCCTACGAATTGGGTCACGACGGCAGCGACGGAAAAAGCGATTGCGTAACGTGCTATTGCATGAACAAGATCATTATTCATTAATGTACCGTTTTTATTTTTAAGGAGTACGATTTATGCATCAAGACTTTGATATGATCGTAAAGACACTTCCAAAACGAAAAGACGCACACATACATTTTATCGCAGACTTGCACCTTGGTTCGAAGGAACATATGGGTGAAGCGTGGTCTAAGTTTTGCGATTCTGTTTTAGATGATCCTAACGCTTATATTATTTTAGGCGGCGACTTAATCAACAATGGGACGCGAAACAGCGTTTCCGGCCCATTTGATGATATTATCAGACCAAGAGAGCAGAAAATCATGATGGCCGAAATGCTAAAACCATTAGCTGACAGAATCCTGTGCGCCGTACCAGGAAACCATGAAGCGCGCAGTTGGAAAGACGCTGACGACGATCCTATGTATGACATACTCTGTAAGCTGAATTTAGAGGACATATACCGTGAGAACATCGCTTTCTTAAAAATCAAGCTTGGAGATGACCACAAGGATCCTTGTTATATTCTGACTGTGATGCACGGCGCTGGCGGTGGCATATGGACTGGCGCTGCCGTTAATCGCAATGAACGCTTTGGATACACAATAGATGGAACAGACGCTCTACTTGTTGGCCATACGCACAAGCCATATGTGACTCAACCAGGAAAGATTTATATCGATCCTTACAATAACAAAGTTTCTATCAAGCCTTTGAAAGTTATTGTCGCGACTTCCTGGCTTGACTATGGCGGATATGCAGCCAGAAAACAGCTTCTTCCTTCCAGTCACGCACCACAAATTATTACGCTTCATGGCGATAAAAAGTTAATTACGGTTGAAATGTAATATGAACGAAAAAACAATATGGGATTTTCTTTATGATAAGATAAAGAATCCATATGGGACAGCCGCTCTCATGGGCAACTTATATGCTGAAAGCGGATTAAACCCTAAGAATCTTCAGGGATCATATGAAAGAAAATTAAATATGACAGACGAAGAATACACAGAGGCCGTAGACAACTGGACGTATACAAATTTTGTATTTGATTCGGCAGGATACGGCCTCGCTCAATGGACTTATTCTTCTCGTAAAGAAAACCTTCTGATGTATGCAAGCCAAACAAACAGATCAATAGGCGACTTAGCTATGCAGCTCGAATTTCTGTGGAAAGAACTACAAACATATAAGAGCTGTTTACGCTCAGTATGTGAGGCAAAATCAATCAGGGAAGCGTCTGATATTATCGTTACGCAGTATGAGAAGCCTAAAAATCAAAGCGAAGAATCAAAACAAAACAGAGCTAACTATGGACGACAATTTTATAACATGTTTATGGACGAGAAAGGGGAGAGCAACATGATCACTCTTTCTTCTTTTTTATCAGCCATTCAAGAAAACGTAAACAGAATCAAAGCATATAAATTAGGAAACGATGGAAGCAACGGTACATGTGACTGCATCGGCCTAATCATTGGTGCAGTGCGTCTCGCCGGCGGAGAATGGACAGGAACACATGGCAGTAACTGGGCGGCACGAAACGCTATAGATGATTTGGAGTATATTCCAAGTGTTAGTAAAATGTTTCTCGGTGAAATTGTCTTTAAGGCCAGAAACCCAGGCGAAGATAAATATGACCTTCCTTCTTCCTATAAGAATAGTCCCGATCAAAAAGACTATTATCACGTCGGCGTTGTCACTTCCATAAATCCACTGTGTATCACGCATTGTACGGGTGTTGCCGGCGGCATAAAACGAGATACCGTTCAAGGAAACTGGAAGTATGGCGGAAAATTAAAGTACGTAGACTATGAAAAAGGTGAAAGCGAAATGGAAGAACCTCTTTATCGCGCTATTGTAACTGCTCCAACTGGGAAGACTGTTAATATGCGCAGCAATCCTTCTGTAACTTCAAAGGTTCTATTTGAAGTACCTATTGGCACAAACATTGAAGTTATGGATGTGCTCGATGGCTGGAGTGCTGTTCAGTATTTTGGACGGCCTGGTTACATGATGACCAAATTTCTTAAGCCTGAAGGATCTTCTAATTCGGAAGACGACGTTATAACAAAAGAGCAACTTCAACAGGTGAAGACGAATCTATTGAATGCGTTGGAAATTATCAACAAAGCATTAGCCTAAATAAGGAGTGATCTTTATGTTGAAAGAGAGACTTATTCGTTGGCTGATTTTTATGGTTATTATATGCCTTATGACCGTTAACTTTACGTTTATTACAAACGCAGAGGAAACACAAATAGAAGAAGCACCACTTATCCATTATGTAATAGTAGACGAAAACGGTTTTAACGGACACATCTTTACTGACAAAGCAGGCTATTATATACGATCTACTCTGTTCATTGGAGATAGTTTCTACCTTATTATAATAGTTCCTGTTAACGAAAATGGAGTATGGGAGTTATTGACAGAAGGCAATATAAAGCACGCTACATTCCAGGTCGTTGACAGACCAGACGCTTTTATTCCTGGCGAATATATTGTATACGATAGTATCGCAATAAATCTTATTGACTAACTGATTAAGGGCAGCTTTTAGGCTGCCCTTTTTTATTCGGCTCATAAAAAAGGAAGACTTTCGATTATCTTCCATATATAACATAGGTTTCTAACAAAACATCACTCGCATGGTGCTTTGGTAGAAATCTAACAATGAAACAGCATATAATTTATTTTACTACCCTTATTATTACCCTTAATAGAATTTATTTCAGTTGTACGACGTTGTCTGAAAGTTGCAAAAACCGCTGATTTTCTTGACTTGGTAATACTGCATTATACTGGGTTGTACGAACACCTGAGAGTTCGAATCTCTCCTTCTCCGTTCTAAAAAGTCTTGGAATTACAAGGGTTCCAGGGCTTTTTCTTTGTTTGCTACCCTTATTACTACCCTTATTGGGTCAAAAATGGGTCATTTTGCGGGTCAAATCGTCTCACTTTCGTCTCATATTGTCTCGATGAATGATTGGATCTTATTTGCTGAATCACTCATCATAGCTTCGGATACGTGCCCATACTTATCTAATGTAAAAGCTACTGTCGCATGCCCTAAGTTCATCGAAACAGTTTTAGAATCGACTCCTCGTTCCAGAGCTAATGTAGCATATGAATGACGCAGATCATGGAATCTTAATTCTGGGATCCCCATACTGGCAGCAACTTTCTTAAAGCTTCTATAAAGAGAAACTGTCTCAATATACATGCCAACTTCATTCGTAAAGACTAAATTATCAGGATTATGCCATGCGTTTCCAATTTTTAGCCTCTGTTCGTTCTGATTAAGCTTTACTTTTTTAAGAACATCAATGACTTCTTTTGGAGCGGTGAATGTTCTGGTTTGATTGTTTTTCAGCGAAGAAAAGACGTATTTACTATTTTTTCCTCTTGATCTTTTCAGCTGCCTGTAAAGATGAATTTTCTGAGTGGAAAAATCAATGCAGTCCCAAGACAACCCGATTAACTCGCTCTCTCTCGCTCCCGTAAACAACGCGACGAAAAACAGATTCTCGTACTCGTTTCCTTTTATTGTTTCCAGGAATTCGGTTATTTCATTTCCAGTAATTGGTCTCATCTCCTTTTTTGGCTCGCTGTAGACCGGAATCTTTGTTTTTGCACAGGGATTCTTTTTAATTAGTTCACATTCAACGGCTTCGGTCATTGCTTTATTTATAACAAGTCTGATATTCTGAATACTCTTTTTTGACAACTTCTTTTTAAGTTTACACTCGTTAAGAAATTTCTGTATTGTAGGCTGCTTCAAATTCGATATTGGTATTTTGCCAAGCCCTGGGATTATGTGAACTCTTATGCAGGACTTATACCTATCAGCCGTGGAATCCTTCACATCAGACAAATACGTTTCTTGCCATGTAGTAAGCCACTGCTCAAGAGTCATATTGTTCTCAATTAAAAATTCGTCTTTATCTATTTCCGCTAACGATTCAGTCATCTTTTTTCTTATATCGTTTTGCGATCCGCTATATATAGAGCGTTGAACTCCATTAATGTAGAATCTTCCTTCCCATACGCCGTCCTTTCTTTTTCTGATGGTTCCTTCTCCTTTAGACCGTCTTTTCCCCATAGCTATCTTCTCCTTTTAACCATCTCAACAAAGCATCTCGGCAAATTAGAATTTTTCTGCCTATATGTATTGCAGGAAAACTAGGTCTTTTAACAATAGCGTACATCGTAGGTTTTGAAACCCCAATAAGGTGAGCTGCTTCTTCTACGGTTAAGGTAGTTTTAGTAGGAGAAAATAAATTATACGCTGTTTCATTGTCAAGATTCGTTAGAGCAGAAATGACTCTTTCGGCTGCTTTTTCGGCCGCCAAAGTCGCGATCTGTTCTATTTTTTCATTATACAGAATCTCTCTAACAGTGTCAATTTTCTCAGGCATTATTATTCTCCTTTAATATAAGTCTTCTGAAAACAGTTCGTCTGTATTGAAGTTTCCAAGCAAACATCGTTGACCGCACTCATTTACATGTTTCAATGCAGACTTTCTGTTGTAAAAGTTGCCATGGTTATCGATAAATCCTTGTTCCACAATTTTACATTCGCCGGGTTTATATCCAAATGCTTTGAATATTTTTCCCATATCACCATGTCTATGAAGCGGTATGCACTGTATATCTCTTATTCCTGGAATTATCACGCGGCAAGCAGCTTGGACTATCATTTGGGTTTCCTTTCATTTAATAAACCAGCGGCCTTTTGGCGGCCGCTGGTTATGCAGTTATAAATATTTACTATTGCTCCATTCCAGATATTCTGTTCGGTTCATTAATTGAATTTTTTCAAATGAATTATCGATAACATACGGCAGCCCGCACAAACCATTATGGATAACGTAAGCGCCGGGATGGTTCTCTTCCCAACTCAACAGCGCTCCTGCCGCTGATAAAACCATACGCATAGAATCATTAATGCCTACGCAGTATATATCGTTTCTCAATTTCTTTTGTCTTACGATATATTTAATTATTTCTTTTGCGCTTATTCTTTAAGCGGCGGCACTTCGATATCTTCGACCGATATTACGCCAAGCAACTCAACTTCTCCACCTTCATACCAATCGTTTTCCCACTCGAAATCTTCAGAAAGATAATCTATCGGCGTAACGTATTCGTTTGATTCGCCAAGAGTTGTAGTCTTAATTCTAGCAATGTAACTATTGTACCAGCCGAAATGTTCTCCAATATAATTACCAACAGCAGTATACGGATCGCTATTTTCTTTGTCCCACGTAATTTTCAAAATAATCTCTCACCTTTCCATATATTTCTTTTGCTTCTTCACTTAGTTCATAAGTTTTACACTTATTGAAATACTGTCGTCCTTCGTATACTGTCATCACACTGTGCCAGCTCAACTCAACGTTCTTAGCCGTACAGACTCCCTTTTCGTTGCAAAATTTACAATCAATAGAAGCACAATAAATTTTTGTAGCCATACAATATACACACTTCTTTACGTGTTATTGTCTTGTTCGTTCTTTACAATTTTGCATTTCGGCAGCGGTTCGCCAGCGATCATATTCATTGGTTCGTCAAAACATACACTCCAGTGGTCACCTTCTGGATGGTCGTGCCAACTTCTGGTGTAACGAAGGACTTGATAAATATTCCAGGCTCGATTATGTTCTTCTGTTTTTTTTGTAATATTTGGCGTGTTGTATGGCGTTCTGCCGAACATTAATTTTGCGGCCAAGTCAAGCGCATCATTTGCGTCATCTCGGCGACGGCAGTAATCATTTGCGTCTGTTCCATGAATAGGCAACAGAATATTTGTAAGTTCTTTGAACTGCCCAATATGTAGCCGAGCCAGTAGCTCACAGGCTATTTCAATAGTTAAAGCTTGCTCTCTTGTCATTTCTAAAATGATTTTTTCTTCTTTATTCTTCATAATAACACCTAAGATTGTTTATCGAATAATACAGTCTCAGTTAGCGCTTCAATCTTTCGCTGAAGATCTACTATTAAGCATTCTAAATATCTGACTTTTCCTTTGAGATCGTCTAATTCCTTAATGCGGGAACTCGATAAAACTTCTTCAACTATGTCTCTTATATATGTTTTCGTATCCATATATTCAGATGTCATGTTTGTTAAAGTAGGATTATATTCAATGGTTCCATCGACAATGTTATATGTCTGCGTTGGAACTATATATGTAGACCATTGATAACTTGTTGTATTATTTAAGTCAGGCAATTAAATCACTTCTTTCATGAGTTTCCGCTATATTTAACTGCAAAGTTATTGTTTTGCCATCTTTTGTTGTCCATTGATAACCGACAGTACCTACCGGTTCTTTTTGACTGGAGTACGCATTCATAAAATGATCTCTGACAGCAGCAAGCGCTTCTTGCGTAACGTCAGTTTGCTTTAGCCATTTAGTTCCTTTTTTATTGATTATTCCGGCATAAATTGCTCCAGTAAGTTCACTGCAGCCAACATGAAAAACAGGTTCTCTTTTTACAGTTTCGATCATTAATCAATCTCCCGGTTATAAATAATTTTTTCTGAAAATTTCTAAAAATTTTTCATGACTGTATTTAGCTTCAAAAGCCCGCTGAGCGTCCTGCTCTAACTCTCTGTCGAGTTTCTTGTTTCTTTCATGAATATCCATATGAATATCGTGCCTTAGCCATACCCACAGCCCCCACTTTTCAGCGAGCTTTCTATTAGCTGTTCCGTGCAAACAATGCTAATGATGCCGGTCTAAATTGATTCTGGATCCGCTTACATAACATTCTTCTTTATCCTGCATAATACTGTCCGACATATATTGCATCACCACCTTTTTATGCAGCCGAGCTTTTCTTTTCAGTTTTCTTACTCCATTGCATAAGCAGCTTTTCTTTTTCTGCTGGTGTCATAGTTGGAATTCCAAGAGTTTCTATGAAACACCAGATGAATCCTTTATGCGTTTTTCTTTTCCCTAAACAGCATGCGCTTATAGCTTGTGAAGAAAATCCATTTTTTTCAGCCTCAGTAGCACTTTCAAAAGTATGTTCAAGCTCACCGTTAATATTAAAAGCGGCGACTGGTTTCGAACGTGCTTTTTTAGCTGCAGCGGCTCCTTTTTTACTAATATCTTTCATATGGCTCCATCCTGTTTTTCGAGCGGATTCTACGCTTGCTTTTACTCCAGGCCATCCTTTTTTACGACAAGCTTTAACAATTGCCGCGTGCGCTGCTTCCATTAATCCATTGTTTTCTGCGTGTCTCATATTTTCACTTGCTGTGCACCATTCCAAATTAGAGACGCAATTATTTAACTTGTTGCAATCTTTATGATTTACTTGAGGTTTATTTTCTGGATTGTCTATAAAAGCAGTCGCAACTAATCGATGTACTTTATGCCATTTTTGTTTTCCTTGTTTTGTTAGTCCAACGCTAAAATAATTTCTAGTAAGTTTATATGTAAGTTCATGAACTACTCCTTTTTTGTTTTTCCAATTTAAACTTCGTACTTTTCCTAAATTGCTAACCTCATATAAACCTTCATATCCTAATATTGGTTTCCATATTTCGGTTGTTGGATCTGAATCGTTCACGATACATCACCTTCTTTTTTTATTCCAAGCAATCAAAAGTCTTTCTTTTTCTTTAGGGGTCATTGTCGGTATGTTTAAATCGTTTGCAATTAAGATAACGTAATCCAATATTTTGCTCATTGCTGTTGAATCGTATGTGGAGCTCCCATAAAAAGCATGAACAATTTTATATTCGTCTTTATAGTCATCAATAACTTCAGCAAACCAGCCGATACCTTTTTCTGCCCACCTGTCTAAGAATTTTTGCACTGCTTCTTTTCTTATTACAAGTGGTTCAAATTCTCCCTTTGCTTTAATTGCCTCTTTGTAAATATCATTTTTACTCGAAGTAGAATATTTCGATGTTTTTTTCGCTATTTCTGAACATAGATGCCATAAATAATTATTGGCATCCATCGATCGATGAACGCTATATTTTTTAATTTCTATTGAAACGTCTTTATCGGCCAGTTCATCAAACTCTTCCCGAAAATCGGCTTGAACAGTTATAGTAATATTCTGTGTTCCATCCCTATTCATTGTGAGGTCTTTTAATTTTCCAATCATATCTTCACCTTTTGAGAATTGCTTTCTAATAAAATGTTGTTCTAAGCCTTTCCGAACAATATTTTATTCCAATAGATTCTTCAGGAAAGCTCAGTAATGAGTCTTTCCTGAAGATAAGTAACCTCTTTGTTCTGCTGATTACACCGACAGATCCGTGTACCGGATAAGCAAAGCAATTCTCATATTGCTTTGTTATTGATGATACAGCATAACGGATTCCTTTTTACTGTTTTCTTCAACCCAGTCGAGAACCTCGCTTAGCTCGGCCATAAAAGTGAGGAACTGATCACGAGTAAACGACGTGGCAACTCCAGTAGGACTGGTAATTCTGATTTGTCCATCTGTGCTGGCCTTATAACTATATTCTTTACCATCCCAGGAAACCGATGTTTTAGTTTGCTTCAGCTTTCCAGTACTCATTTTACTTTCCTTTACAAATGAATCTCCTGTTGAATAAGCAACTAAGCTGCCGTATACAGCTCTGTTCATACTTTTCTGCAGTCCAATGTGGTTATCTACGGTCGTTTTTGACATGCCAAGCTCTAAAGCAATCTGTGAATTGCTTAATCCTTTCGACCGTAGCGACTGCATTTGTTTGATTACGTCTTCGGTGATATTTGACCGTTTGTGCTTTATTCCAACATACTTTGCTACTGTATGCTGAGCAATGCCAAGCTCAACAGATATATCCTTATTGGAAAATCCTGCTTGGCTTAGTTCGCATATTTCGTCGATTTGCTGTTGTGAAAGCCTTTTGTAACCCACGTTAATCACTCCTGTTTATCAACTACAATTGTTTTGATTCCTACGCTGTTTGTCAGTACCTTAGCCAATTCTTGAGTTATGTCGTCGTTGAAGCAATAGGAACAACCTCCGGCCGTCGTAATGATTGTTTTGTAGCCGTCAAAATAAAAACCTTCAATTAGCGCAGCGTGGATATACTGTGTATATTTAGAATCTTTTATTCTTACAAGTTCCATTACGACTCCTTATTCATCGAAAATCATCCAGGATTCTGGCAGCTCTTTTGCCCAGTCGATAAACTTTTTCCATTCTCCAAGTTTATGACCCTCGCGCTGCCTAACAATATTTCTAATAGCAGCGTATGACATCATGACGGTTCGTTTTTGAAGATATGAATTAGGAAGGAGGTTGACAGCTTCTTGCCAAATCTCTTTCTTTTGCTCTGGATCATCACAAGCTTTATATTTCTCGATCATCATATTGATTGCGCCTACGGCTGCAACAAGATCAGAAGGCCAATATTTTCCATATTTGCCTTCAATAGCAGAAAAATCATTCATTGTAAGTTTGCGAGACATAAGTTTATGCATTGTAGACGTTGATACTTTTTCTATTCCAGCTCTATATGTGTCAAACTGCTTCCAAAAAGTAAAATCAGCTATTATGTCTGTCCAAACTATGATCATTCGCAGATGTTTACAGTGTTCCGGTCCGGCCTTCTGAAGTTTTAAAGATAGTGCTTTATCGGCCTCCCCAATATGAAAATCAGGATCGTCTCGCCAACTGTCTGATTTGGGCCAGCTATTAAATGGATTTCTCATGGCGATTATCGCCGGTTCAAATCCGTGAACATCAAGCGTTTCTATTTTCATTGTTGCCGCCTTCCTTAAAATTAAATTTATATAATATACTATCAGGATCTAATTTAGGAACGTACCGAAAACAATCCATTATCTTGTCATATTTCAAGTAGTCTTGTTCGAACTGGCTCGTTTCTTTTTTCGGTGCTACCTGATCGGCGATGCGATTTATTTTTTCATCCACCTGCTGGATATGTTTTTTAAACTGATTCAGCCGCTGGATGAAGATTGTCTCTAACTTTTTACGTTGAGAAAGCCTTGGTGCTTCAACTATTTTGCGCAGTAGCAGGACAAGAATACTATATTCATTTTCTAGCTTCATAGCGTTCCTCTTTAATGTTCAACTTCTACTACTTGTAAGGTTAAAAACAGACCGCATAAGCACTCGCCTGTTTCTTTAAATCGTTTACAGTGGCATTTTGTATCTTGCGATTTACCAGGCTGACTGATGCAGTACCCATTATTCGCTTTGATCATTCTGATAACATTTTTTCTTTTGTTTATATCAGGATTCAATCCTATTAACAAATCTGATACACCCATTATTACCCTACCGTGTCTTCACTTTTAATTGTATCAAAGAGCTCATCCAGTGTTGCCCTGCAATTAAGCGCTTTCTGAATTAATTTTGCTTCGTCTAACTTGAACGGTGTGATGCCGCGCATTTTTCTGCGAAGAGACGTATAGTTGATTCCAGTTAAGTTTGCCAGTTCCTTACTGTCAAGATTTCGGCGGTACATCTGAATATAGATTTCAGGATAAATACATTCGTCACGCATTTTTCTTTTCTCCTTTACGCTAATATTTTGTGATGATCAACATGTTTCTTTTCGATGTAGTTGACGATCGGATTTATGCCTTCTGCTTTATCCATAATATGAAGACCTCTGCGATCAAGTTTTCTGTTTAAATATTTTCCGTCGGCAGTGCATAAGTCGTTGTCAAAATTCCAGTCTTTTGCCCAGTCTCCGTACAAAACAAGTTGAGCCCCAGGACCGAGATCCTGGAGCTCTTTTTGTAAATTTTTTACGAGCTTGTCTACAATTCCAAGTCTGTCAGTTGGAGATCGAGCTTCTGTTTCGGGGAAATTTAAAACATCTTCCACTTTAAAAAAGAGTACAGTCATAATTACTCCTGATATAAAGTACGTGGATCGACTGGTTGGCAGTCTAAACACGTATCTTTAATGAAAACAGTTTCCAAAGAATATTCGGTGTATTCAGTAGCTAAATACCTCATAAACCGAAATCCTTTCTCCATAAGTTTTAATGCATCGTTCAACGAAAACCAGTGCGCCAAATCTTCTGGATTGGAACAAGATGAATACCAGTGCCTGCCATTTCTTCTGTAACGTTCGTCATATCCCATAGGGAGATCTTTGGTTTGGCAATCTGGCAGCGTGCCAATGGTCCAAACATAATCACCAGCGGCATTATACCAAAGTCCTTTGGAAGGATCTGTACTTTCCAGTCGATATAACCATTTAGGTTCCATAGCTGCTTCCTTCTCTGTCTAACCTGAATTTTACAGCGTTACGAAGATACTGGACGTAATTTTCATCCTGACACATAGTTTTTCCTTCAGAGTCTGACAGCTTTGCTACAGGATTTCCGTTGACAGATTGTAATTTAATTACGATATTCAACGGTTCGACCATCGTATCGTTAGAAACATAAGTTCCAATGCCAAACGATACCTTTGTTCTGTCTTTGAAGTGATCGTACAGCGCCTGAGCCTTGTCAAAATTCAAAGAATCTGAGAACAATAGCGTCTTTGTTTTCGGATCAATTCCGTACTTTTCATAGTGACGAATGATCTTTTCGCCCCACTCGTAAGGGTCGCCGCTGTCATGACGAACACCGGTAAAGTTGTTGCACATAGAACGGTCAAAGTCCAGAAGGAACAGATCAGTGGTAATAGTGTCGGTCAGTGCTGTTCCATTGTCGCCCTTGTATTCGTTGTACCAATCTTTGAGGGCATAGTAGTTGGTATAGGCCAACGGGATCTTAGGGATTCCCTGATACATTTGGACAAATTCATGCGCGAAAGTTCCAATAGGTGTAAGCCCATATTTCTTAGCCAGATATACGTTGCTGGTCCCAACCATATTGTTCGTTTCTTTCGCCAGCCGGCTTACTACGGTGTCTTCCCAGGAACGGGATAGCCGTCTGCGGCAGCCAAACTCTGCAAACTTAAACGTATAAGTGCCATCATTGAAGCGAGCGATCTTATCATTAAGCCGGTCATATGCTGAGTTCATGACGTATGCCCACTGATCCGCATACTTCGTTCTGAAGTATACTTCATTGACGATTTCAAGTAAGTAAATTTCAAACTGCATACAGGAGAACAGCGGCCCGCTGACTTCAATATTTAACTCTCCATTAGGAGTCAACCAGGTATACACATAGTCTCTGATAGGACGCCACAGCCGCAGAAATTCAACATAGTCCGATTTGATAAACCGAATAGACCGCAGATAATTCAGTTCGTCTTCCTGAAATGTCAATGTGCATAGATGATCGATTTGCTCATTGATCTCATCCAGCATCTCATAAGTAAACACAACATCCTTATTGCGGCATTTAAACAGGTATGTGCCAGATAAATCCGTGTGTTTATGAAACATAACCTGTTGCATGTTGAATTTATAAAGATCGGTCGATAGCAGCGAATCAATTATTGGCTCAAATTTCATATAGGTAGCACTCCTTGATATAATCGTAAATTTCCGGTGTTAAATCCGTCTTTAGGTAGCGAAGCCGCTCCTGGACTTCAATCATATTATTTCTGATCCACGAAGAAGAAACATTTCTTGTATTCTTTGGTGTTTCCACAACCTGTACATGAGGCTTAATTTCTTTATAGAACGCAGAGTGCTGCATGATAGCGTCAATGGAAAAGGCTCTTCTTGTAAGCACAACAATTCCAAATTCTTTGGCTATTTCTGGGACGTTCTTCCAATGCTCTTCCATGTCAAAGAATTGATCAGCGCCAATAAGAAGCGTAGGATCGTAATCCTTTTCGTCTCTCAGCCACTTGAGCGTTTCATAAGATCTCGGCTGCGTTTCAGACAGAATGTCATGATCGGTAAATAACATCCAATCAGAATTCTTCTCATATACTTCGTATAACATATCGAGGCGTTCTTCATCTGAGAAACTGAAATTCTTCTTTTGTTCTGTTGTGATGTATTCAGATTTTGACGGAATAAAGATAACGCGATCACGTTCGGTTTTCTCGGCGGCAAACTTAGCCAGTTCTACATGAGCCTTTGTTGGTGGATTAAACGCTCCAAAGAAGGCTAAAACCTTTTCCATTGTAATCTCCTTTATAAAATGTTCGGCCATTCCACATTATAGATAACCAGCGGCGGGAAACGCTTATGAAAATTCTTCTTTTCCATTGTTGCAATTTTATCAGCCACTACTTTAGGAATTTCCTGGTCTTTCCGAATATAATGATGAATGTCGTCGTAAGAAATTCCAAGCTTTTCTTCGTCACTTACTCCAGAGAGTCCATCCGTTGGAGTCTTCACAACCAAATCACGAGGAATTTCCGGCATCGTTAAACCAACCTGGACAACTTCGACGCTGGTAAGTCCACCAAGAACGGAAAAATCACAGGAAGTGTCGCCGTCCTTGGTACAGTAGCCAACAGTGATTTCAGACAGATTCCCTGTTCCAGCCAGCCGAGCGCCCAGTGCCTGCGTGATATATCGGAGCACCGTCATACGAAGTCGTGGAGCTACGTTAATATCAGCTTCTTTGGAATAATCGACAAGAAAATTATCTGTATGCGGATCACAATTTGAAAAGTCTATTTCACGCAATAGATCTTTATGCATCTCTCGAATGTTCACAATTATACGGTGAATTCCCAAAGCATTACAAACACGAATGCTATCCGCTATATCGCATTGCTCTCCATCGGGAAGCATTACTCCATATACATTTTCTTTGCCTAGTGCGCGAGCGCACAATGCGGCAGTAATTGTGGAGTCTTTGCCGCCGGAAATGCCAATTACAACCTTGTTGGATCCTAACATATGCACAGTTTTGCGAATTGACTCAACCAGAATATTTCTTGCCTCAGCAGGATCGAAATTATACATCGTTCTTCTCCTTATATAATGTTAATCTGGCAGCTTTCCATTGTTTTGAGCGCCGCTTCATGTTTTTCAGGCGTTACGCCCGCGCAGCAGGACGCGTTGACGGAAACTGTAGCCTCTGGAATAAACGCTTTCAGAAGCATCGCGTTGGAAACAACGCAAATATCTGTGCACAGGCCAATAAGCTCAATGTTCATAAGATGTTCCGTGCCGGCGTCTTGCGCCTCAAAGCATAGATCTTCAGCCAAATCGATACAGCCGAATGTATTCTTTGTATATTTGTGAAGGTCTTCATAGCAATTCATTGCGTTACTTACTTCGCGGTTAAGGTTGTACCCATCTGTTCCATAAACACAATGTTCTACAGGAAGCTTTTTTCCTTCCTGCGTGTCAAGGTAATCATCGTAGTGAGTATCTTGGGTGTAGTAGATTCTCCAATGCTCTTCTTTAGCTTTATTAATTCGATCAACAACTTTCTGCACAATTGCCTGAGCTTCTTTTGTGCCTAATGAACCATCGACAAAATCATTCTGCATATCAATGACAATAAGAATGTTATTCATTTCTAGCTCCTTTTCTCCCTTACGTCAATTCTCGAATGATGACGCAATTGTAGACAGGTATACATTAATACATAAAGACAAACTTATTTTCCAGTGCTTCCAATTCCGTTTGTTCCTCGGTCTGTGATATATTCAAATTCATCTACGATTTCCACAGTGTCACGGATGCAATTTAACACAACAAGCTGACTGATTTTGTCGCCTTCACACACAGTATAATCTCTGTTACCGTGATTAAAAAGCTTGACAATGATTTCACCCATGTATTCTTCATCGATCGTTCCTTCGCTAGTAATATCGTGAACAACCATAAGACCGCTTTTACTTTTCAGCATACCGACAGAGCCGCTTGGCAATTCGACATGAACACCGGTGTGAAAAATGGCGTTGCCATGCGCAGGCACGAGCATTGTATCGCGGCTGTAAATATCAAGTCCCGCATCTTTAGTGTGAGCTCTTGTTGGAATTTTAGCACCTGGATCTAATTTTACTCTCATACGATTTTATTTCCTTCTCTTTATTTTTACGGACACATACCCGGATGATCGTAGTCTGCTTGAAGATATGCGTATCCATAGCCGCACTTTGCCATATCATGAAATTCTTCCAGTCCATATTCTTTAATACAGTTTAAGAACTTTAAAATAAGATCTTCTGTTTCTGGATGGAAATGGCGGCCTGAGCGAACTGCAATGTAATAGTCTAAAGGAGATTTATTTTCCCATTTCTCTTTTGAGTAAGCTTTTCCAGCCCCAATCCAGTCGCAAACCATTTCAACGACATATTTAAAAGGAATTTTTACACACGTAACATTTCCGTTATCGTCAAAGTCTGTCCAATATTCCCAATGATGTTTGTTGCGGCCTTTATGATGCAGCCAAGCCTTAGAATATCCAATTTCTTCTTTCTCTTTAGAAATTGGGCTGCGATCTCCCTGGAAATACTTAGCGGAGGGAACGAATTCCGTTGGACTAAATTTGGACAGATCGTGAACGATTCCTTGCCAGAGCAGACCGCAAGCTTTACATTCTTCATACACATATTTTTTATGAAGACAAATCGTTTTAAAGTGTTTCCATAGTTTACCCATGTTGCTTTTCCTCTTTGTCGTCTTCGTCATTTTCTTCTTCAACGATCTTGTCAAACGCGCCGCGTTCCATGAGCTCTAAATTGAATTCGTGTTCTTTGTCAATAGCGTACTTTTCGGACTCAAGTTGTTTGTCGATGCCATATTTTCTAACTTCAATCCAGGCCTTTTGAGATGGCGCTTCGTCTGCTTCAGAAGTTCCAAGTTTATAGCCACAATAATACGCTGCGCTCATTCCGATAAACAGTGCGATAATCCAAGCCCATTCAGGCATAGGGAATCACCTTCCTTACTTACCTTCTATTTCTCCGCCGCACGCGGCATAACCGGCGAGATCGACCCAATTGTCGCTCTTTCCGTGCCCGCTGGCAATTCTGGCTATTTTGAGAAGCGCCATCATTGCCGCTACGTCTTTGGCTTCGATTACGTTATCCATATTAAGATACGCGTTCCAGAATTTTGCGATGATCTTAAAGTTATTTTCAGCGCTGCCATAATCTTCATGGCGGCTGCCGTTTACAGCATCATGCGCTGTTTGCAATACGTCTTCTCTTGTCATTAACCAAAATGTCTCCTTGCGTATTCCGCCAATAATAAGCTTTCAGCCATGCCATCGCTGGCTTTACGGCTGCGCTCTGTTGGGATTAAGTCAACTCCAGGGAAAAGCTTTTGGGCTGTTTCAATGCTTTTTGATTTATCTTGATTGATTAGGCTAAAAGATTTTTTCCATGTTTGTGGAGGAACAGTTTGGAAAGGTATACCAAGCGCTTTCAGGATTCCTTGTATTTCGCCGTAGCTCTCTCCAAATTTAAATGTGGAAGATAACCCCTGCTTTGGCATTGCGCCTACCTTTTCCAATGCGCATCTGCAGTTTTTATAATTCGTTAATGATAAGTCCCTCATAGACTCAATAAACTTTATATCATCCCAGATATGGGACTCTACAGATCCAGCTTCATGGATAATAGACCATCCGCCCTTAGCACCTGGATCAATTCCAACAAATACCAATTAAAACACCACCTAGCGATTTAAATTTTCTCTATCCATTAACCGTTGCTTTGTCGATAATGCATCTGACCAGCCAGCGTTGTAACCCTGTTGCCACTGAATGTGGTATTCCTGTTCTCTGGATTTCTTTGACAAATTGTTAATATCCAATCCAACAAAGAATCCTATAACAAACACACCGACCAATACAACGATTTCACTAACTCCCATTTGAGATCAATCCTTTTGCTTTGTTCCAGGCTCTCGCCGCCTTGTTTGGAGAGCTTTTATTTTCGGATTTATAATGACATTGAGGGCATTCAATTCGGAAACGTTTTTTATTACTTCCTATGCTACGGATTAACCAAGCGCGATCATGCCCGCAGTTTGGACAAGGACTAACTTTCATAACAAACTCCCTTTTAATGCGATGTATATTTGTGTTTGCGAAGTATGCTGCGAACGACGGTGTCCACGTTATCTAATTCTTGCTTTCTTTTATTCAGTTCATTTTCTTTTTTCTGTTTCCATTCTGTGTAATCTGAACAAATAGCGTGACAGCCCAGCATTCAACTTTGACAGTTTTTGCACGGAGGTGAATTCATAATTTATCCTTAAATCCATTTCGATTCGTACCAAATGGTAACTTGTTTTGTTTGCTGAGACACAGAATATTTAACGAATACGTCATCCATAGAATATGAGTCGCCATCTAATGAAATCAGTTCATTATTGACGAACTTACAGTATCCGCTGAGAACATCCGTACCGTCTGGGAGCCAAGTTCTGTACTCAATAATACAATCGCCTATTTTTTCTACAATGTCCTTAAGTGTGATTGTCTTATTCATAGAATGCTCCAGTTATGCAGCGTTTCGGTTATTTTTGATTTTAATGTGTCATATAATTCTCCATCTATTATAAAATCAAGCTGCATATTGTCCTGAATCTGGTCGATCAATTGACCTACAAGCTCAGCTTTATCGCGAGGCGACTCAATAAACGGTTCTCCTTCATAGACGCATTTAGAGTTGAATTCTTCCCATCTATTGCCCGTGAATTTGAACTTCCATCTTGTATCGTCTTCGCCGGTAAAGAAAATTTCACCAGACTCTGTGTATGGAGCAATTTCGTCTAAGAAGTCTTTGATTTCTTCTTCATGATAGTTATCATATCCGCTGACTTCAATCCCGTCTTTCCATTTTCCAGCATAAGGAAAGATCTTATCCGCTCTTTCAAATACTTCATTGAAATTATTCTCTTTGACGACAATATCTCCGCCGAGAGTTGCGTAATAACTCATTCCTGTTCTCCTATAATTAATTCTCTTATGTCTTCTTCTGAATACTCTGTCGAAATTTCAGTTGGTGCATATTGCATCCTATATTCATTGTTCTTTTCCAGCGTTATTGACCTCGCGTTGCAGCTGAAACTAAACATCCTTCCATCAGCAATGCTGGCAATGATATTACCGCTAGCGTCTCTTACATAGGTATCATATAATGATGCAGTTATTTCTGGATCTGAAACGCCATTTAATTCCAATCTCCAATTTTCACCTTGCGCATTCGTAAATGTTAAATAACCAGCGCCAAGTTCAAGTTTAGTTAGCATAATATATAAACTCCTAGCGAGCAATTGTTAATAAAAGAAAGAGCCGGAGTTTTACCTCCGGCTCTAAAAGGGTTATTCTTCCTGAGCTAACTCTTTTTCGAGCTCTTCGTCCAATTCCTGTTCCGCCGCAGCTAATGCGTTGCGTGCATCCTCAATTGCTTCTTTGTAGTTCTCGATGTCAGCCAGAATTTGTTGAATCTTGTTTTCCATAACCCAATCCCCTTCTTTGTTTTGCTTCATCTGGTTGGAATCACTCAATAATAATCACTCCTATTGTAATTGTATTTGAAAAGCGGACCAGAAAACCGCTTATTCACTATAATCATCGTAATCTTCTTCTTCAGATTCGTCATACGCGGAAAGCTCATTGATATCTTCGTCAATTTCCGGCTGAGGATCTTCATCGACTACGTCGTAAACTTTCATTCTGTATGTTTGTTTTGCTCCGGCTTTACTGTTCGCTTTTTCGATTGAGTTCAGTAAAACAGGAATAGACAAAGGCGACGCGACAACAGCGCCATTATCCAGAAAGATCGCTGTTTTTGTCGCAGACGTTCCGCAGGCGTTAATTAGTGAGCCAGCCTTTTTTTCAGCCGTTACTGTTCTTCTTGCCTGATAAATATCTGTAGACATCATAGCGACAATTCTGGTGGCGCATATTGCCACGTCGAATTGTTTTACGTCTGATCTTTTATTTGAGACCTTTATAAATCTTAATGGTAACATATAACCCATAGGATAGTTCCCCCTTTTTTATTCGAGAACTCCCTATTGTTATCAAAGAAGAAAAATCAATCGTCAAGCGTTATGTTTTGTCCGCCAAACGGTGAATCAAAACTGTACCCGTTTATGTCTCCGCGAATCGTTTGCCCGCCGAATGGAGATTCAAACGAGTGCGCGTTTCCTTTATTGCTGTAGTAATCTTGACCGCCTAAGATAGAGTCCACTGAATACCCGAAGCTTCCATCTGAACCGTAAAAGTCCTCGCCGCCTCCAATGCCTGGTACGGAGTATCCAACACGGTTTCCGTTTTCATCATAGAAGTCCTGTCCGCCGAACGCGCTCGGGATACTGTAGATTTTCTTCATTTTTCTTCACTCCAAATTTATCACTACTTGGGAGTTTCCGCTATGCTGCGGAAAGTTGATTCTCGTATATAATAGAATAATTAGTAACCCAACAATCTTTCTCGCCTGGAATAGGAATCCTCTTGCCGTCTTTATAGGAACATCTTTGACGCATATTATATTTCTCCATAACAATCAAATTTCCTTCTTTTAACGGCATAATTTCCTGTTGTTTCTTTGTAATTCTGATTGTACCTATTGTTCCGCGCTGAACGCTGTAAAGCTTAGCTCGAACACTATACTTATCATCAACACTTTCGACGAAATATAGGTTGGAAGGAGCGCTGGGAAACGCGGTAAGGCAGAGACCGATGTTATCAAATTCCTTTTGTAGGCGTAAGCCGATCGGAAGGTCTTCATCTGGCAGCGAAGCTTCATAGTTCCGCATATATTCCAGCCGCTCCTGAAAACTTTTGATTGTCTTTGTTAACTTTTGTTTTCCCTCGAAGAACTCATTAAAGACTTTCATAAGCTTTTCTGTTTTACCATAACGGCTGAAGTACCCTATTCCAATTAACACTTCAATCATTCTGGTGTTGACGTTAGCGTTCATTTGAATTGCCCGAAGAACATTCGTGAAGCAATCCAGCTTTGCTATTACATCAATTTCTTCGGCTTGAGTTTCATAGGAATCTGGACTTAACTCAATATTGCGCAAAAGCTCTTCCATTTCCGCACCAGCCTGAGCAATTCCTTCCTTTTCTTCCGTAAAGCGAAACAACTCTTCTTTTGATAGGTCCGACGGAGCTTCTTTGTCATACCGTTCTTTGAGCTGTTTTAGCTTCTTTTTGATTGCGGCAATATCTTTCTTGACAGAATCTTTAAGAACGGCTGGTTTATAGATGGTTCCCATAACAGCTTCGTCGTTAAGCCCTATCTGATAGAGAACCTCAGCCGCTTCTTTGCTGATATACCGGATGCTGGATATGCTTTGAGAGATCGTGGCATGTTCTTTATCTACCAGCCAATCTCTATTGTCCTGCCCGAATCTGCCAGGAAGAAGACGAATACCTTTATAACGTTTCATTTCTGAAATAATAGCTGAGATTTTGTCCGTATTCTTCTTTTCGTCGTAGAGTTTCAGCATTGTGACGTAAAGCTCATATGGGTAATGAGCTTTTAACCAGGCGCAGTATAAGCTATCATAGGCCATGCTAACACTGTGAGCACTGCAAAACATATACGACGCAGCGTCATTTATAATTCTCCATATTTCTTCCACGGTTTCGTCTGCTTTTTCTTTTGATGCGTGTTCTTTTTCTTGAAGCATCTTTCCGAATCCAGATTTAAAACGTTCTTTAAATGACGCAACTTTATCTGCCTTTTTCTTCTTAATCGCCTTTGTGCATGCATACGCATCAGGACCAGGTATTCCGGCTGCTTTTAGAATTTGCAGAATTTGTTCATCATACATTAGGAACGATTCAGGTATATATTCTGTCTTCAATAAATTGTCAAGCGACGGAATGTTATACTCAAAATGATTCCTGTTGATGAACGTATCAAGCATCGATTTGAAACCTGGGCGGATTGCTGCAACCAGCGCAGACAACTCCGGCACACTGTGCGGTTTATATATCATACAGCGCTTAGACGACTTTTCCTTTTCAACCTGATTCAATCCAAATGTTATTCCATTTTTGTAAAGATTCCAAACCTCGTCGTCGTTTTTGACGGCCTCGTCTAATTCTGAAACAGTCATAACTGGTCTTCCAATTAGTTTGAATGTTTCAGAAATTATTTTAACTACATCTACTCTTAGAAAATCCAATGAATACCCTCGGTTTCCCGATATTTATTAGGGGTTTAGACTATTTCTTCAACCGTAAAACCGGTTGCATGGCGCTTCGAACGCAGAGTTTCACTGAGTTCTACTCCCTTATGGGATAGTCGTTACACCTTCTCTTTCGAGCTTGGCACGGCATTGGCATGTGCGAATTTTATTTGTGAAAGAATTTTATCGCATTCTTCAATTACGTTTTGATTGTAGCTTATTGTGTATAGATCTATATGTGTTTGATCGCAGAACAACCTTTTAATGAAATCCGTTATATCGCGAGCCGTTTTTCCGAAATATTCGTATCCTTCTATTTCTTCGAAATGTTGCTGCCCTTGATACTCTATTAACGCGACTGGAAAATTATCTTCATTCAAAATTGCAAAGTCAAATCTCAATTGCCCGCCATTAGGCCCTTTTAGTTTTTTAAAAGAATATTGATTTGCAAATTTAACTCCTTTATTCATGAGATAGTCATTTATGATTATCTCATTTTTTGACATTGCTTGACAACCGCAACTAATTGCACTGCCAGCTCGAAGATGCCCTGCAGCTTTATATGTAAGGTTTCCACAGTCGCATTTACAAAGCCATTTTTTCTTTGTTTCATCGTATTTTATAACTACAAGCAATCCAAATCGTAAACCTTCTAAGTTTAATCTGCGTTGACATCCACATGATTTTTTTCTGCCTTCAATTAAAGCTCTAGATGTTGCAATGCATTCTTTTCCGCAGTCGCATTTGCATTTCCATAGTGGCATGGATAATTTTTGTTTTCCATAATGTTTTGAACCAATTCTTTCTAACACCACTAAAGAATCGAAACGCATACCAATTAAATTTATTGTTTCTCTAGCAGATGCGAGTTCGCTACGTAAACATCCACAGCTTAAACTTCCTTCATTTAATTGATTTGTAGTTAATGTTCTGCGTGTTCCGCATTCACATGTACAATTCCATAAGCTACGAGTTTGACCAGAAGGTAAATATTTTTGTCCAGCGTAACTGTCAACGTGCCAGCGACCAAAATGCTTATCGAGCATTTTGTTTTCCACGGCTTTTCTTTTTCCTTCTGTTCTTGCGATAGCACCAAAACAGCCACAAGAAATTGTTGTGCCTTGTATAAGGGACTGAGAGGATACGATTGTTTCCTTTCCACATTTGCACAAACAAACACATTGTGTTCTTGATTTTCCGCTCGCCAAGATAAGTGGTTCAGCTTCTTTAATTACAGTTAACCACCCAAATGTTTGGCCAATTAAATTCTTTTTCGCTGGCATTTATTCACCTTCTTTCTTCGTTGTTGATCTATTCGCATTTAGCTTTCTGCCGTTAGCTGGGTTTTATCCCAACACCATATATTTATATGTTCACCATGTTTCAATTCTATGTTACCATAGAAAAGGCCAAATATCTAGCTTTTAAGTAGTTGTAGTTATCTGCCGTCTTTCCGTCAATAAATGCGGCATATACAGCGTCCTTGTTTCCAGATTTTGATTTGACACGAATAACGCCAATCTCTCTTCGAATATCCTTATCTAATAAAAGATGAGCGCAGGGATGCGGAGAAGTGCTTATTATAATTCCTTTATACTGCTTTGAATCTTCAACAAGTTTTATGTATTGATCGTCAATATAATTCTCAATTTGCACTTCATCGTCAACATCATAATCAGGATCATCGCTGTTGTTTTCTTTGGCGTATTTTACGTCTTGTTCGTAATTCTGAATTTGTTTTGACACAGCGTTGGATGTGTCAAAGTCCAAATCTCTGGCCCTGGCCAACAATTTAAATGCTGATAGTGTTTTTACGGTTCCAAACGCAATCATCGGAAGGCATCCATATTCGCCTAATATTTCTTTTCCAGCCTTTTCGAAAGCAGATACATTTGCCATGTTGCAATCCAGATCTGGAAGCCCATTAGCCAAACGATCAGCTGATATAAAACGCTCAGGATACATTTTTACAGCGCAGTGTAATCTATTTATCGATGAAAATCCCATAGCGTAGTTAGTTGCGAACGATGCGCCTGATCCACGACCGGTTGTAGTTAATACTCCACCATATTCAATTCCCTTATCAATGATTCGCTTCATGATAAGGAAATAATCAGCCGTACCTGTATCGGCTATCGTGTCCATTTCCGCATGAATCTCAGCTGCTTCTTCTTTATTTGGCATACCTGCCTTCTTAATATATTCGTCGCAAACTGTTTTCTTGTATAGATAATTTCTTTTTTCTATTGGTACTCCTGGATAAGAATTTGGAATCTTCTTTTCTTTTGTAAAGTGTATGCCTTCAAAATCTCTCAAAATTAGAGTGTTTTCCATAGCTTCTTCGATCTGAGCTTTAGACAGCACGCCCTGAGTTTGGAATAGTTTGAACGCTTCAGCCGCCGTTGGTAAATGAAGATCGAACGAATCTTCATCGCCATATGTTATATTTGCAGACTTCATTAACTCCGTTCTCAGAATTTTGTCTTCCTTGTTAATATAGTGACTGTCTGTTCCGTAGATCAGCGGCCAATTATATTTCTTATATAACCGAAGAGCCTTGATATTTGTTTCAGCCTGGATTCTTTGTGGATGATGCTGTACTTCCAGATAGAAATTCTCTCTAAATATTTCATGTAACTGACAAGCCAGCTGCTCGCAGCTTTCATCCTTTAATATGCCACTTACACATGCGGTTGTGCATATAAAATGTTTATAATCCAGCTTAGACAGAATATCGAAATCCACTCTGGCTTTACTGTAGAAACCTGTCAGATTGGCTTCCGACAACGCTTCGTTTAATTCGTAGAAACCTTCCATGTCTTTCGCTACAAGAATCAAATGAAAGTTTCTGCCGTCTTTCTTTCCGTCAACTTCTTTTAGCCTGTCTGGAACAAAATATGCTTCAGCCGCCGCAATCGGCGTCATTACATAAGGACTGTCTTTATCGTTCTTATACGCTTCGCATATATCGAATTGCTCCCACACATTGGATCGATTTCCATGCTCTGAGATGCACAATACCTTATGCCCGCGTTCTCGGTAAGCTTTCGCGTAATCCTTGATGAACACAGTAGAATCCGGCTGAGTTAGGGCATTACTGTAACAAGTGTGAATGTGATACCCCTCGTACTCAAGCAAAGTGCATCACTCCCCATTTTTTATTTTGATTAGCTGGCACGTTTACGACCGTCTCGCTCTTGATATAATTGGTCCATTGGGTCCTCCAAAAGCCGTTTATAAATACCAGTAAAGAGTTTCCTGTATTCTTGTTCTTCTTTTATAGTGTAATAGCCTTCTCTGATTCTGACAGCAAGCCGTACCATATACTTCCACTCTTTATTTACATTCCCGAAAGCATTGGTCATTGTTCTGTCTCTGTAAGCGCCCATATAGCATCTCCTAATTTAAAGGTTCTTGTTCGTCCTCTTCTGGATAGTCTACGAACAAAAAAGCGTGCAGCTTATCGCAGTAAGGACATAGTTCAGCTTGAAATTTCATATTCAGCAATGTATCTTTTGTAAATTTCAACATAAAGGCGTGAATGTCTGGAAGCGTAACTTTAGAAACATCACGTATTTCCATTAGCTGAGGAAGCTGATTTTTCTCAGCGCAGCGAAGCATTACGGAGACAAACTCATCGTATTGCTCACCAACTATAGGATCTTTGAATTTCATAGCTATCTCCCGGCCGCCTGCGGACATATGAGATGCCAGCCGCAAATAGATTGACAGAACAGATCCGGCTTTCCCGACTTTGGAAGCTCTTTACATTCCAGCCAATCAAGCAGATCACGTTCTTCTATGGCATATATTGCATCTGTAGCCCACTGAATTGTTTTCTCATACTCTTTTGTTGTAAATTCACGTTCGTCAATGTACCCGTTCTCCTTAAAGAGGTTAAAAGCGCAAACGGCAGGCCACTCGCCGTATTTTTCATGAACGAAATAGGAGTACAAGAATTGCTGTTTATACATTTTGTCTTTATCTTTTTTGAATGACGCCAAAGACTTAGACTTATGGTCCATAACAACGAGTCCGCCGTTTCTTAGATCTCTTAGAATTAAGTCAATGTAAGCAATGAACGGCCGCTCAGTTCCGTCTGTGAGTTTCAGTGGCATTTTATACTCTTCTTCTGCTGCAACTATCTCATAACCTGGAAAGCCATCGAAATTTTCAAAGTATTCCAGCCCCTGCTGATATGTCTTCTCAGCATAACCTTTTGTTGCCAGCATTCTTGGAAACGCTGTTACAACTTCGTCTCCATATCTGCGAGTATATTCAGCGGCTAAATCCTCTTTTTTAAGTTCGCCCTTTGCCCATTTGTCCAGCAGATCATGAATCAATGTTCCTTGCTCAGCCCAGGCGTTGGGAGCTTCTTCTGGTCTTGGACGCTCTATATGTGATAGGTAATAACTAAATGGACATTCTGAGAAGGATGATAACTGAGAGTATGAATATCTATGGTTTTCGTCAAGCAAAGAACATCACTCCGTTTCTTGCGGGCAAATTGTATATAGTTCAGCGTCTAATATAACTTCGTTACAATCAAGACATTCGAGACAGACATCTTCAGGAGCGGCATTTCCGCCATACCGTGCTACTTCCAGCTTGTGGTTTCTATGTTTCCATAGAATATCCCAAAGTAAATTCTTTTCATCATCGTTCATAGATCTTATCCTTCGAATAATATCTAAACGTAAGTGTATCTCCGCCTTCCTTGCCGACGACTTCGACAAAGTCACGATCCACGTAAACGTCGAGAATCTTTCCCATAACGCCTTTCGCCCAGGCCAGAGCTTCTGTTTTTCTTTCTTCTGCGGTCAAAGCTTTTCACTCTCCGTAATAAATTTTTACTGGTTTCTCTGTTCTTTCTTTTATTTTCTGTGCTACTTCGTTAGGAGAACAAACAACTAAAAGAATTCCGCTGTTCAAAATAACTGAACTCTGATTCTTATTTGTTTCAAGTGATCCGTTCCATTTAATACTGAATTCCATGGATGGTTTTGTTTCATATTTGATTTGTATACATTCGATATCGTCATACCTTTGTATCCGCTCAAAAACTGTTAATGTTGTGTCACCGTTTGTCATCTGAACATTAGCGGCTGGGAGCAATCGTAAAAACAATTCTTCACAAGTGTTACTTTCATAAATGGGTTGCGCGAACGATTTAATATGATAACTTTTTGTTACGCCACAAATGCTCATACTTTCTAAGTCTTTTCTTTTAACGTCTGCGTATTCACAGTTCTCAAAGAAAATTCTGATCGAATTTATTTTGTCCATACGCACTCCTTAGAATGGCAAATCTATATCTGCATGTTCTAGCGTAGTTCCCCACACATCACGTGCAAAGTCGAGCTCGTCAACATAATCAACTACAACTCTTCCGTCTCCGCTGTAACGAACGGTGCCGCAGTTGTGCCCTAAGTCTTCATCAGCAAATAGCACGTCGAACATTATATATGGAAAAGTACGCGCAAGTCTTTCATAGATTTGCTGCGGTATTGACCACGCGGTATTAAATGTACATTCGTTTCCTTCCCATGATGCGTCCACTGAATTCCACTTTGTTCCCCAGTTAGCTAATCG
Source organism: uncultured Ruminococcus sp. (assembly GCA_902797885.1). Lineage (GTDB taxonomy): Bacteria > Bacillota > Clostridia > Monoglobales > Monoglobaceae > UMGS1820. The sequence goes on along the minus strand of CADBUP010000171.1, from coordinate 39,743 downwards.
CCATGAGTACCAATCTTTATAGCCAAAGAAAATTTCATTGTCTTCATACGTTCTGCCGTAAGCAGCCAACGTTTGAAAATCATAACCCCAATTGCGTCTTTGATATTCATCGCATGTATTAAGGTCGTCATTCTTTGCGTTAAGACAGGCTATTGCACAAGCTTCAATGTCTTCACTTGCTGGTACACACATTAATCTATCCGGTGTTTTGAAGATTCGATTGAAGTCAAACAGGCTTTCATCAGTGGAAACAAATTGTTTCAGTTCGTCGATTCCGTTCTGCGGACCATAGAACGTTATTTTATTTCTTACCCAGTTCGGCATTTACTTCATCTTCAATTCTTATAAAATCAAAATTGTCGTAATAGTCAGGACAGAAGGGACCAATCCAAAAGTCGTACTGTGCTTTTTTATTGTATGCCAAATCTTCGTTCCATTTCTGAATTTCCTTATACAGTTCTTTTCTGGCGACAGAATTGCCTTCGTTGAACGATCCACTCTCCAATTGATAGACAAGAGAACTATACTGCTCCTGATCGGAAGCGATTTTAGCGTCAATGTTTGTATTTACAAGCAGAACAATCATAGAAAGAATTAACGCAGCGCAGCAAAATACTGTGCTAATAAAATCTAAAGCGATTTCAACAGTGTCGTTAACGCGATTCCAGTTACAAAAACACGCAGCGATAAGTGTTATAATTCCAATAGCCAAAATTAAATAAAATATCATATGCTATCCTTTCTTTAGAACGGCTGATCCTGACGGTTGGATTGAAGCTGAAATTCTGGCAGAGCGCAAGCCTGATCTTCAGGAATTTCAATTCCAGTATGATCCCACCCATAAACAGCCCTATCACCAAATTTAGTTTCAAAGATTCTATGATTCACAGGATCGTAGTCGCATGGAATAAAGCCTGTTTCACCATAATCTCGATTCTTAGTTACACGAATTGAAGGTTTTTCCAAGCTGAATACTGTAGTTGCGATATTTGTTCCTTAATACCCTCGGTTTCCCGATATTTAACAAGGGGAGTAGACTATCTCTTCATCCTATTGAGAATAGGAGTGTGGCACTTCGTAAGCAGGATTTTCGCCTGCAAACTACTTCCTTACGGAATAGTCGTTACACCTTCAAGCAGTTTCCTGCTCGCTTGGCACGGTATTGTCATATGATGTGTTATATACCATTGAAAGAATTTTATGTAGAGCCGGAATAATTTCTTCATTGTATCGAATTTCATATAATGGAATGCTATTGTTTCTACAATACTCCTTTTTTATGGGATCTGTGATTTCTCTTTGCATATCTCCAAAGCCATCTTTGAATTTTTGAAAGTGTTGAATTCCTTGATATTCTAAAAGAGCTAATACTAAACCCCAATCATCTAAAAGAGCAAAATCAAAACGTAAAGGCATGGTTGAATAAGGGCTGATTAAATCGTCGAAAGAATAATCGTGATAAAAATTAATTTTAAGCTTAATTAATTCATCGTTTATGTCTTTTTCTGCGTATGACATATGAAGACATCCACAAGATCTTGTATGACCATTCCACAATGCAGTACCAGCAACAACGGTTTTCCCGCCACAAAGGAGGCATTTGCAATTCCACATTGTTGATTGATTTCCTGCTTGAGAATATTTATTTTCTGCTCTGCTTTCGACATAGAGATACCCTATTGTTTTGCCTGTTAAATCCTTAAAGGTTCTCTTTCCTAAAGTCTTTCGATTTTCAACTTTTAAACAACCACAAGATTTAGTTGTGCCTCTACGTAAGGCCTTTCCTGAAACAATAGTCTCTTTTCCACACAACAAACATTCACAACGATATAAAACTCTTCTATTCTCGTCTGATCCGGCTTTTTCTTTCACTCGAAGAAATCCATGAATTTTACCTGTTTCGTCTATAATTCTATCTTTAGCGTTATATGCTTTTTTGCAACCGCATGAGACCACTTTACCTTGTCTTAAATCCTGTGTTGTTGCAAATGCAGTGTTTCCGCACTTACATGTACAGGACCACAAAGTTCTTTTTGTATTTTTTCCAACTGTTATTATTTTTTCAAAATGGTCTACGGTTAACCACCCGAATGTCTGTCCAGTTAAGTCTGCTCGTTTCATTCTTTCACCTCCTTTTCATTATATATTTAAACACATCACTTAGATTTTTACCGTTAGCTCCAAAAATGGAACACCCTATATGTATAGGTTCACCACATTTTTCTCAACAATTACTTGCCGAGGTGACTAAATTTAATCACTGAATTTCCCGCTACATCATCGTTGGAGAAAGTAGCGTTAGCTGGCTTCTTTCGTGGATGGCACACACAAAGAACATGTACTTTATATTTGTTTGCAAATGCTTTAAGCTTTGCCATAAATCTACCTTGTGCTGCATTTTCTTCTTCTCCAGTCGTAAGAAGCATCATGAGGTTATCTACCAGGAAAAGTTTGCAACCATATCTTCTTGCGCACATTTCAAATACTTTTAAAACTGCAGTTTGTTGATCATCATCAAAAATTGCCCCATTATCAAACAACCACAGTCTATCTCCAAGCCAGTTCCTTATTCTTTTCTGGATTTCCAATGGAACCTGAGGAATTCTTTTTCCGTTTCTTGGATCTGTTACATAGGTAACATATTTACTTTCAGTCGCAGGAAGAAATGTCCAATCAAGAAATTGATTTTTAGGAAGTTCAGCGCTATAAGCACAGCACTTATAATTTTGTTCGATTGCCTCAAGAAGAAAGCGAGAACTAATCGTACTTTTACCCTCGCCACGCATGCCACTTATTACCGTGATTCCGCATTCTCCGAACCCACCAATCATGTTATCAAGAGTATGTATTCCTGTCATAATTCTTGGAACGCTTCTTGGATCTACGTATGGAATTTGTGAAACCTGAAGAACGCCTTTAATCGGCGCAGGTTCGCAAGCTTCTACCAACGTCTTTAAATTGTCAGGGCCATAACAGCACAGAATTTCGTTAGCATCCTTACAGATTCTATTGTAATTATGCCCATTATAAACACATTCAGGATATTCCTTGGGGATCATGCAGCGATCTTCACCCAGTCGCTTCATAAGCGTGGAAGACATTTCCATTCCAGGCTCATCGGAATCTCCAAACAGAATAATCTGTTGAAAGTTTTCCAGCCAATCCCAACAAAGTGTGACCCATTCCATATTGTTACAGCCGGAAGGTACAGACACTACGTTGGAAATTCCAGCTTCGTACAGCGACAGGCAATCAATTTCACCTTCAGTGATGCACAGCGGCTTATTAAAGGAAACCATATCCATACCAAAGAGGATCGGTTCCGTGTTGGATTTTGCCCACTCTTTGGGACCGTCTTCTTTTGTGTGCTTCTTAGGCTTGCGATATTTCACATAAATAAGTTTCTCGTTCCGGTAAAACGGAAACACAATATTCCCGTCTTTATCAGAAGCGATTTCCCAATCATCCAAGGTTTGACGAGAGATGCTACGAGTTCCCATGTAATTAACAATGTCGTCTGTCAGCGGCTGAAGTTCGTTTGGATCAGGAAGTTCATAAGTCTTTTTCTTGGAAAGACCAATTGTTTTCGGCAAACTGGAAAATTGAAATCCAGATTCTCCGAAATAATTAGATAGCTGTTGGAAAGAGCCTTCTGTTCCTTTGCCGTCGCCAGAAATGCCAGTACAGTTTCCGCGCATACATGAAAAAGCTCCATTATACATACCAACAGAAAATGTTTCCTTATCTCCATTTTGTCCGCCGTGGCAGAACGGACAATACTTAGGAACCACTTGTCCATTCCTGATACGATATTCTCCAAAGTGCTTATTAGCCAATTCAATAACCGCAGAAGCAATACTATCCATGTCTCTTTCCTTCTCCTTTTAATTTAAACCGGCCCCGCTGATGACAGGGCCGGTGTTTTTTTATTTATTAGAATGGAGGCTCTTCTTCAGAATCCACCTGTTGCTGCATTTGATTTGCCAGATTGTTCGTCGCGTTATCCTGGCGCTGATAATTGCCATTGGATTTTCCTTTGGCCAGAATTTTGACACTGGACGCATTCACACTTGGCGAAGTGACAGTCTCGTTGTTTCTATTCTTATACGAGCGCATCATTTGATCGCCTTCAACCCAGACCATTGTTCCTTTCTGAATTTGATTCAGCAACGTTTCGCCTTGTTTGCCCCAAACAGAAACATTGTAAATATCGGATTCGTAATATTGAGATCCTTCTTGCTTCTTAGTTGTTCTTACGCTAACGCCAAAGCTTAATATTGTAGTGTTATTCCACTGACTTGTTTTAGGTTCGTTGATAATGTTACCAACAATGTTTACACGAGCGTCATTTGCCATATAATTTATTCTCCTTAATAATGTGTAAATGCGGTTTAGCCGCTTGTAAGTTAACGTTCGGGACGACCAGGGACTCGAACCCAACCACCGCAAGGCACCTGCATTCCGTCGCCCCTCGCATCCAGCTTACAGCAGCAAAAACAATTAAACGCCATATCGTCTGATTAGTTCATTTCTAAATGTCGTAAGCCATGGCAACATCATATCTGTTTTATCTGTTCTTTTTATATAGCCCATAGCTTTTTCGATATGGTCTCTTGTCATTTCGCGGACAGGTATTTGCCTGCCGTCATATGTGACCCATATACCTTGTGCTGCTTCACGTTCGATTCTATCTCTTTGTTCTAATTCGTAAACATATGATTCAAATATACATTCAGAACCGAGACTCATGATTATGCCGCCTTATTCTGTGTATTGTCCTTATTCAGTTCGTCCAACAATTTCTGAAGTTTATCAATATCTGTGCATGTTTTGTAGTTCATAGAACCAATGATAGGTACAATGGTTTTCTTGGCAAAAGCCGTTTTTTCTGTCGTCTTCATGCCAGATCCAATAACATCCAGCCGCTTTGCGATCTTATCAATTAATTCAACGGAGCTGGCAGAATGAATGTTGACTGCCGGCTGAGTTCCTTGTTGATCCGGCTGATTGTCATTGTACATTGTATACTTTGTTCTATCATTCTGATAATAAATATCATGAGAAAAGCCAAGTGCTTTACAGGCGATGGACACCGCGTCTGTGTAAGCCATTTTATAGGCTTCATCATTGCAGTATTTACCTGACTTTTGCGACACAAGGAACTTATTGCCGCCTACGCCGCTTATACCTTTACTTACTTCATGGGTGTCTGGATCACGATAAAACAATTTCAGCGTGCAGAAGACGGCGACTTCACCAGTTGCTTCACAAGGAACCATCGTATATTGCTCATCTTCCGTCCACCAACCTTCGCCAACTGGACCAAACATCATTGTGAGCATCTTAATTCGGTACATTGGATTTACGTCTGTACCGTTAAATCTGCCGTTGCTGAATGGTTTTTGCGCATCTTTTGGCGTATTCTGAACCTGTACATAGAATCGCATGTTCTGATCAGTTCTGTTCATCTTCTCTTCCGGCATCTCTTAACCCCCTAAATTCTCTTAAATCTTTTTCGTGTGAATTTTGATGCAGCAGCATCTTTGTATCTGTAAACTTCATCCGTTCCAACTGGACGTCTGAATTTAACAGCTCGTTCCATTCTGGCTTACGTGCTAATGTTTTCTTTAACTGCTGCCAGCCGCGTTCTGAGAAATTGTAAATCATTCTCCATTCAGGCACTCGTTTAATGAAATAAACGACCCCCGTGGGGTCGCCGTACTGATTGCACTCATACCAGCACAGCGCCCCATGGGGATGAAAATGTTTATGAGTTTTAGAATCAACTTTCTGATACGAACTCATAAATTGAATCATTTCCTCGTGACCGATAATCTCTGTTACAATTACTTTAGGTAGAGCTCGAACAGGAATTCCGTCTTGATAATGGACGATTATCCATCCTGATCGCTTTTCGCTTGTTGTCCATGATTTACAAAGAACATAGGCTGGCCAGAAGGTTCCGTCTCTGACGTTGCCATCGAGCGTGATCGCAAGAAAGAAATACACCGTTTCTCACACACCTTTTTACGTTCTCGCATTTTCGTATGCGCAAGTTTGTTGGATTCCTCCCTGTGCGCTTTTTGGCATTCTTCACATCGCACCTGCCTTGAGTTAATTCTGACACATTGCTTTCCGCAATCTTCGCACACGTAGAAGCCTAAAGTGTTCTTTGGGCATGTATGATCTTTGGCCCATTTGGGAATTTTTGCATCGCAATCAGGACACACTGTATGGTCTTTAAGATTATTTTCTATGTTTTGCAGTGCAATTTCACCAAAGATTCGCCAGAACATCTTTTTATGCGAGGCTTTTTTCCAATTATCGCCAGCAAAAAGCGCTTTTACGAGTATTGGATAACAATATTCCATAGATCCAAATTGCTCCGTTAGCGTTTCTTTGATGACGTCTGCCAAAATTTCATACATTCCAGTAGAGTTTCTTTCATGCGGCGGAATTTCAGACAGAGCTATTTCTGTTGAGATAGACATGCTGTCTAAATCGCAGAATGTTTGAACTAGTTCCGTGTTTTTGTCATAGAACGGCTCTGAAAGCAGCATCTGATAATTAAACGGCGGCACTCCTGCAAAATTCAGATTGATGTTGCCGATATCATCGAATGCGGCACAGATCCTGTTCATGGTTGATTTGGTAGGCTTCGCGTAGCTTTCCTTTGGCTTTCCTGATGAGCGGCCGTTTTTACTGTATTGAAAGAAATACTATAGTACCCTCGGTTTCCCGATATTTATTAGGGGAATAGACTATATCTTCAGGCAAAGCTATCCTTTGTCTGCGTGGCACTTCACAACTACGAATTTCACGTAGTAGTTACTCCCTTACGGGATAGTCGTTACACTTCCTCTGATAATTCAGAGTTTAGCACGGGATTGACATGCGCAATTATCTTATTTAATTCATCTTCGACATTGCTATCGTAGCGAATTTCATATAATGGAATATTGTTTTTCGAACAATAATCTTTTTTCATTTGATCTGTTATCTCTCGTTGCAATCTACCAAATTCCCCACAGTCAACATAGTGCTGCTTGCCCTGATATTCTATCAAATGAATGTTGTTATCATGATCTATGATGCAAAAATCAAAAAACAAATAATTGATATGTTTTAAATCTTTGAAATATTTTTCTTTTTTAAAGAAAATATTTTTCGAGATAAGAACATCTTCAATCATACGTTCATATTTTGATCTAAGGCATCCACATGAAATGATTTGTCCTCCAAGCAATCTTCCGGCTGTCGTCACAATTTCATTTCCGCAATCGCATTTGCATCGCCAAAGACAATTATTGTATTCATCGATTCCAATGTATTCAATCGCTGTCAGCATAAAGAACTTTTGATTTGTTAAATCTTTTCTTTCACGCAATGAGGTTTGTTCTTTATTGTAACACCCACAAGACGTGCTCACTCCCTTTAATAAGTTGCTTGTTGTTGGAGTGCCTTTATTTCCGCAAGAACACACTGCGTTCCAATGAATACCTTGATTGTCGCGAAAAGCTTCGCTTTCTATATACCATCTTCCAAATGTTTGTCCAATTAGATTTTTCTCTTGTCTTTTAGATGTTATTTCTTTTCCGAGACAACCGCAAGATCGCTTGTTCCCAGAAATAAGTACTTCGGCAAGAGCTGTTGTTTCATTTCCGCAATCGCACAAACATAAAAACTGTCTTCTTGGTCTCCCAGATGGATCACGTTTTGGTTCAATTTCTTTTTCTACGACAAGCCGTCCTGATCTATATCCTATCATATCTTTTCGCGGATCGTATTTAATCGCTTCTTCAATTGTCATTCCTTTGTTGATCCTGTTTTTCAATGTACTAAACGACATTTTATTTTCTGCAGCTATTTTTGATAGAGATATTGTCGCAACGCGCTTTTCACCGAGCGGAACAGAAATCGCATGGTCAATAGACCAACCTTCTTTAAGTCGGTTTTTGATTGTTTTTGCTTCGATCCCACAAACAGCAGACCATTCTTTAATGGTTTTTCCGTTATAATATTTTGCATGGCTCATATTATCACCACCTTTCTGTATAAAGTTAAGTAAAATAATTGCGTTTAGTTTTCCCCGTTAGCCGCATTTCTGCGACACCCTGCGTTTGCAGGTTCACCACGTTATCACATACTGTTACCAATATGCGGCCCTATTCGTTAAGGCATCTTTGCGTGAGATCCCCCTGTAGCTTTATTTATACGTTTAGTTACTTGAGGATAACTTGCGTATTCATAAACAAGTCCGGTCTTTGCTCCATCTATGCGCCAATTATTGAGAGCAGTAAGCAATGCAGCTGCTTCAATATCCGGCTTGTTTCTATTCCACAGACACGTAAGCATATTGCTGATCTCGCCAATATTTGAATATTCATGCGCTCTTTTCAGGCCGTTGAATATTGAATCCTTATTGACAATTTCATCTTTAGCTTTCGCCGCGTCATAGAACAAAGGGACAATGTCGTGTTCTTTCAGATTTCTTTCGGCTGCGTTTACAATTACTGGATCAACCACCACATTAAGTTGATCTCCATCGACATCGAATTGCAGAATACGACTTATCATTGAATGGCAGCTGGTCACAACTGCGTCGGTTGTAAACCATTCGTACACTTTAGGATCAGCAACAATAGTATTTATACTATGTTCCATATAAAGCGACGGTGAGCGAAGGACGTCCGCTTTGCCGCGAGTGCGGTACGGCCGGCAGGCGATTTCGCCATTTTTCAGAAGGCCGTCAGGCCGCTCTTTATGAAGAAAATAGTATTCTGACGCAGCATATAAATCCGGGATGACAAACAACCGCTTATTTTCGCACTTGATTGCGCCGGACTTTGCGTCGTACAGCATTTTCTTCTTTATATCCTTCAATTGCTGACGAGAGTAGTAATCTCTAAGCAATTCAGGATATATCATTAGAGCGCGACAATAGGGATTAGGAGAAGTAGAAGAAGCTTTCAGCATTTGCAGCATGGAGGTTTTATTCTTCGCGAGGTTCTCCAGCCGCTTGTGTGCTTTCTCGGTGTATTTACTGATTTCTTCATCAGTCATATTCACCGCTTGCGTGAACTGGTAATTCATTTGCTTGTCCGGCAAATAGTCTTCTTCGTAATTCGTTTTCCCAAAGTGGCAGCCGTATTTCTTAAAGGATTCTTTGTACGAGTTCCAGGAATCAAAGTAGTGGCTCATTTTAAACATGGATTTAAAAAGAATGATATTAATTCTTTCTTTTTCCAAGTCGTGAACAACACCGTAAATATCTTCAATTTCTGGCTTAACCCCATGTTCTTTACAAAATTTTATGTAATCGAACACTGAGAGTAATCCTTTAACAAACGGTCCACGAATCATAAAATTCTTGTCAGATACAGAAGGAAGCATCATTCCGCAACCGTCTGTATGCTTGATCATAACGGTGCGGATACCGCGTTCTGTTGTGTAATCTGGCTTTATGTACAGCATATCACCAGTTACTGGTGCTTCCCAGTCTGGAACAACAATGACACGGTCAATATCAAAGTCGTCCCAAGGATCAGTGGCAGAATTTGACAACGCAATATAGGCAAGCAGTTTCCTTTATACCCCTGCTTTCGCAGTATTTCACAGGGAGTGGACTATCTCATCGGCCTTTACAGGTCGTGTGGCGCTTCCACGCTGGATTTTCACCGGCTGTGTACTTCCTTACGGAATAGTCTCTACACCTTCCCAACCGACATGGTTGGACTTGGCACGGTATTGTCATGACAAGCGCCCAGACCGACGGGCTTTTGTTTTAGATTTTTACCGTTAGCCCATCAGTCTGGACACCCTACATGTGTAGGTTCACCACATTTGCTATGCACATTACTGCGCAAAGGAACTAAAATCAATTCACATTGCACCCGCCTTTTGCGTTGATCTTTTCAAACGTTAGACCGCACATGATACGATCATGGATTTTCTGCCACATTTCTTCTGATATACATGAAATTTTAGAAGTTCTTAATTGCGAGTTATCCATATTTTCATATGGCTCTGACTATATCTTACTGCAAATTTTGCAGAAGCCCATTTCAGACTGTGTATCAATAACAGCCTTACTCTCCCGATGCGGAGATAGTCGATACAGGCTCAGCCGAAGCCGTTCCCACGGAATTAGCGTGCACATTCAATATTTCATCAAGACGTCGAATCGCGTTCTCGTCATATCTGATTTCATATAACAGAATGTTGTAATTTAGATATTGAATGTGTTTAGCTTTCTCCGTTAGCCACAAGTATGTGACCCTGCTGATGAGGCAGAAAGGGACTTACAGGCCAATTTGACCAGCTGAACTTGTAAGGTACTGAAACTTCTTCGTTTCAACAGTGCCGTCGTCTTTTAAAATATCAAAAGTGAATCCGTCCTTAACAATTTGTTCCATGAGATCAATATTTTTCCACTTAATGATAATTTTATCAAACGTATAGTCTAGATGGTGCAGCCCCATAGCACGGCTCATTTCAGACTCAAATTCACAAATCTTCTTTGAGAATTTGAGATTCTTCCATGTGGCTGCAGTCGGGAGCGGCTGATCCTTATTCTGGATGAGGACTGACTTTAGTCTTACTTTTCTTGGAATGCCAGCATGTTGCTTAATTAGGGCGGTTAACAGCGCAGATTTTTCTTTTCTCTTTGCTATTAACTCTTTCTTCAGGAGCTGATCTGCGTTTTCATCCGCGTCCATTTTCTCCAGTTCATGGACAAGATCACATACATCCATGAAGACTTCGTGTTCCTGATCTGTAAACAGATCGTTCGCGTTCAGGGATACCAATCTGATTTGATTCTTAAGATATGATTTGTCGCTCATTCCTATCTCCTTTTCAGATTCTACAGCTTGTGCAGTTACTTAGACCGGTCGTTAACAAGCATAACCTATCGGTCGCAAGATTAAGAGCCCCCCCCTTTTTCTACGTATGAACAAAATGTTTGTATAAAAAAGTAAGCGTCCGTATCTGAGGCGATACAGACGCTTTACTTAATTATTTGATTTATTCTTCAACTTTTACGATATGATAGCGGCCGTAACCACTACTCCTGCCGCTGCCGATTCCGCCGCCAAATCCTGCCAGATTAATAAAATTCAAAATCTGATCCCGGCTGTAGACGTGATCCAGATAATCGACCTGAAACCGCGCATTCCAGTTATGAAAGTGGTTCAGATATACAGTCAGCGGACTACCCTTCTTCGGGCTCATCAGCCGCTTTTCAACGTCCCATCCAGAAAACGATACAGGAATTAGACCATTTTCAGCAATTACATTAATCGCGTTATCAATTTTCGTTTTATATTTATCGATGCCATTACGAACGACGGCATCGCCAAAGCTTTTCTTCAGTCCAAAAGCTGTAATGCATGGAGCATTTGTCTTTAGCAGGTTGTGAAGGATGTCTTCCGTACTTTCAACGTACGTGTCGTCCATCCCAAGATCATCCCGCCAATGGATAGATGTGATAATATCTTCCCATAAGTTGGGCACCTGCTTAATTGATTTTCGATCGTCTGCCATAAGCATACGTTCATTTCGAGCGTTCATCTTGTTCAGTACAAGATCTCCATCGCCTTCTACTGTGACCAGCATATGTTTTACATGCGCTTCGATATCGATCAGATTTGCAGTTTCTTCTTTTTGTATTTTAACTTTCTTTTCAGCCATAATCATCGCTCCTATAATCAAATTAATTTTAATGTTTTATTTTATGCTGTTTTTGCCTGATCTGTCCTAACCTAATTTATCCTGTTTTGTATTGCTGGCAATAGCCAGCTCACCTGAAAGCATAAAGGATCTGTTTTATGGTGTAGTATCCTATATTATTCTATAGTAGGCTTTCCTATATTAAGCTGTTATTCGCTTAATTGTTGAATACTATTCTTGAGAGATCTTATGCTCTCAGGTGAACTGGCTATGATATGATATAATATCTTATAATATTCTATACTTCGATACGTTATGTTGTAATATTCTATATTCTATGAATAAAACAGCGATTAAGCTGTCTTATCTAAATTTTGAATAGCTTCAAACACTGGCTTTAATTCAGAAAGCGTAGCGTACTTCTTACTGAATGCATGCAGTTCTGACATAGCGGTCATCAGCAGCTTATGATGCAGTGATTCATCCTGAAAGATGGCTGGAGAAGAACGATAACCCGATTCGCCGTTTAAGTGATAGAACATCCTTACGGGGACCTTCAGTCGTTCTTCTTTCTTTTCTTCGTTCAGCCCGATCTTTACAATATGAAGATCGTGAAGAATGTTTGCAACCTGCTTCAGTCGATATTTCTCAGCCGCCAAAGTGTCATCCCACTCGATGAGCTTATGAGTTTCAGTCTCGCTGTTTCTGGCCATATTCAGAATGTCTGAAGCCTGTGGATTTTCACCTATGGAATATATCTCTTCCGCTACCTTTTGGGCGTCAGCGTTGTAAAACTTATCAGCGTCTGGACGCCATGAAGCTACAAAGTTTACCTTCATCTGGCTCATACTCTTATACCGCTCATTCCTTATCCATCATCATCATAACATCTACGGTATCGCTTAATACAGTAGAAGGAAGATGACCGTTCCACTGGTTAATCCACTTATACCGAATCAATTCAGGAGTGAGAGACTCAGCGATGCGCATATTCATTTCAGCTTCGCGCTGACCGGCGTACAAACTGGCTTCAGCCTGAATTTGAACTACTTCAAGATCGGCTTTAGCGGCAATAATGGCCTGCTCAGCCTTCGCGTTCTCCGCTATGATAGCTCGCTTAGCGGCAGCTTTTTCTTCCATTGTCTTTTGCGCCTGCTCTGTTTCCGCTGTCAATTTCTTTTGCGCAGCGACCTGCTTAGCTTCTACAGCGTCGGTAAACGCGTCAGTAAAATCGATATTCTCAATAGAGATGGAAACAATAGTAATACCGTACTGTCTCATATCGGATGCGGTAGCATTTGCCACTTCAGCAGACAGGGCGTTGCGCTTTTCAACCAGGCTTTCCGCTGAATACTGAGAAAACACAGCCTTCGTATTCTCCTGAATGCGCGGGAACATAACGTTTTCATAGTAATTTGTGCCTACGGTTTTATACAGCAGCTGGGCCGTTTCCTGATCGATATTGTAGTTTACACTCAGTTTAATATCAACCTGCTGAATGTCGCTGGAAAAGGCCTGCGTATCGATTTGCACCTTCTGTGTGCGGTTGTCCATGTTGACAATGGATTGCCAAGGTAAGATGAAGTTTACGCCAGAGGAAATTGTATCATCTTCCACTTTGCCGAACGTAGTTTTGATTCCTGTGTATCCTGTGGGGACTACTGCTACGGTTGAAGAAATAATAAACACGGCGGCAAGAACGACGCAGGCGATGCTGGCAAGCTTTGCCGTAGTTTTCTGCCTCTTCTGTTTTGCTTCCAGTTTTTCCAGTTTTTCCTGTCTCTCTCGCTTATCGTATCGGTCTGCGTTCGGATCAGACACAAAAGCCTGATACTTTTTGATTTTTTCATTAAGCTCAGGATCCTTTCCTACAACACGGTCAATCACGAATGCACCAAAAATCAAAACAACAGCTACAATCAGTGAACCCATAATAATCATTCTCCTTTATTTATTGTCTCAACGTAGTTATACAACTCTTGATTCTCAACAAGAATTGCAACCTGGATATCCGCCCAATCATCAGAAGTTTTCAGGATCTCATATCTGATTCCTTTTTCACTTTCATTGTATTCTTCGCCGCAGCATCCGCATACAACAGTTCCGTCATCCATCAAAAATCCAGCCTGTATTGTTCCTTCCTCAAGGTCTTTGAAAATAATTTGTCTCATACTGACCCCCTTCTGATTTAGTAATAGAGCGAGACGCTTTTTGAATGAGCGGCTTTCTCTCCATTACGTCAATTCTCGAATGATGACGCGAAAACGACCATTTCTGAAAATAATAATCAGAAACCGATCAATTCCAGAAACTCGTTTTCCTGTTTTTCTATCTCTTCCTGAGAAACGTCCAAATCGAACATATCTTCTGACCACGTCCACATTTGCATAGATTCTGGCATTTTAAGAAATTTATATTTAAAGAAATTTTTTCTATTGGATAGTTCAATGGATGAAATAACATAACTTTTACCGCAAAATTCCTCCATTGGTGAGCCCCAGCCAGCAAGTAAACCTGTTGTCGCACATAGATGTCGTATCGTTGGAACTGACCGGATTTTGACTCGATCTCCAACTTTATATCTTGGGACTAACTCAGTTTTTATTTCCATTTTTATCTTCTCCTTAACGATATAGCACGAACATCATCCAGATTCCTATTAGCTGAATAAGATGAATACATTGATCTTCAACTAACGAAATAATATGTCTGTTCGCCTTATCGTTATCAACACAGGCGTGACAACATATATGCGCCACGAAAGAAATGATTAAGAAAAACAATGGCATTTGTTTACCTGTGATATACAGATAGACGAACGCCGGCAAATGAACCATGAACGACCAGGAAAAAGAGTGTGTAATCAGCGCGATAATATAATCATGCTTGTACAGTTTATCAGGATAATGCTCTGCCCACCAATTCTTTTGCTTCATGGAGGCTAAGATTCCCTGCAGATGAAAATCGTCCAGAATATGAAAGAAAATAATTGTAATTAACAAGAGAAACTCTTTCATAATACTTCTCCTTATAGCGAAATAAAACGCGCCTGGCAGGGATCGAACCCGCGAATAGCGCTTTAGAAGAGCGCGGCCTTATCCTCTTGGCTACAGGCGCAGATAGGGGAGACCGTCAGGCGATCTCCAGGATTTCCATTAGTTTATCTGCTACGAAATCAGCTACGGCAATTTTATAATCATGCCGAGAACCAAACGGGCCGAACGTTTTTGTCCACGAATCAGAGTAAATTCCGTCTACAATTGCGATATCCACAACGCCAGGAACGCCGTCTTTATTTTGCGGATCTATGCTACCGAAGCATCCCGTGATACCAATTCCAACGTTTGAGTTATACTGTCTTGCACAAGCGTAGGCCATCATATATGCTGTTTCATTTGAGTACACACCACGCGATTTAATTATCCATTCAGGTACACCTTGTTTGATTTTAGCTTCATTACTGTATGTTACAAATGCGCCTTTTATTACTTCTGAAGCGGCTGGAATATCGGTAATCATAGAGGCAATGAATCCGCCGGTGCAGCTTTCCATAGTGGAAATCGTTTTCTTTTCTTCGATCAGTTTTCTGACAATGTAATAATATTTATCTTCCAACGGCATAGATATCTGTCTCCTTTTTTTGTTAATCTGAGTGGCCGGATTTGAACCGGCGGCCTCCTGATCCCAAATCAGGCACGCTGCCAACTGCGCTACACCCAGATAAGTTCTCACAATGCAATCCGAAATGGTTGGTTATCCGAAAGCCGATATGAACTGGACTGTTGTGAGAAGCTGGTAATATACCTAGGATTATTACAGGCTTTAAATTTGGGCTTTCTTTTTTTATGGACACGTCCGTTTTCATACTTTCTCAATCCGAAGATATCAAAAGACCATATAAAAGTCCCAGCATGGTTCGCGTCACTTGTCTCAGCGTGCGGGGCCCTTACCAAAGTTAAACGCGCTGAGAATTTTTACGTTAGCTTTCATCTCTGCGCAGTAACACTAACAACCGTAGTTACATAATCTTATATACCGCGTTCGGTTATGCGGTGCCCCCAAGGTACGCGTGCTAAGCAGAGGCGCTGGCAGGTCTATTGTTTTGCCGGTGTGGATTTCCACCACACATAGCAGTACTGCGGCCACGGCTCCACAAAGGGCTTACCGGCGACAAGCCTTACGTTTTAAGCGTCTACTACAAGCAACTTGTATAATTTGCTTGCCAACTTCCCAATCCAAGCGCATTGGTTTGATTATGGTTGTCTATTCCGCCACAGCAAAACGATAGTCTTTCCTATCAGTCAATCTTCTTTTACCGTTTGCAGGGTCACTTTGAAGATTTTAGCGCACGTTTTCCCTTGGAGCAGCCGACGGGATTCGAACCCGCAAATTTTGCTTGGAAGGCAAATATGTTGCCATTACATTACGGCTGCGTACCCGCTTTCGCGGGATTAAGCTTCTTCTTCGTATGTCCAAGACTCTGTTCCGTATCGCTCGTTAGATGCTGTAATAGTCGCCTGCCGCACCCAAACATGTGTATTGTCAGAGTTACAGAATTTACACTTTTCTTTGAACCATTCGATAATATCTTTGACTGAATCATGATCTCTCAGATCGCCAAAGATCGAAACCGTATACGCAGGAATACTGCTTTTTTCTGGATTTACCCACACTGATTTATCAAGTGAGCCTTCACTGCCGAACGGAAGATATTTTTCAGGATGTTTCCGTGCGTCTTCCCAATTTCCATAATTTAGTTTCTTTCCGAAAAGTTTATCGAAGTTTGGCTCTGGATACATATCGATCCGAAACGAGTCCAGCCGGATTATTCCGGCTACATGCGTCCAATTGCTCATGAATATACCAACTTTCCAAATAGTCCATATTGAAAGATAGCATCGGCAACACTCGAATCCAATATATCAATGTCTCCGTCCCACATACCAGATCCTATCGCCATACTGATGCCTGTATATAGGTTTACCAGGCTAAAGTAATATTCCGCTGTCTCGTCTTCTGCATCCAAGAAGTGCAGAGTGCCGCCAGATTGAATGATTTTCCAGGCATATACTGATGTAGGCATATCCTTTGGCTTCTTTGTCCAGTCACCCCAATCCCGTGGCTCCACATCGGAATTATCCAAACAAGCCCAATAGCCAATACCGTCTTCTAACGCCGTGACAACAATGTTTTCCATATCTTCATCACTGAAGTAATATTTTTCTGACACTAATATCGTATGCATATAGTTCTCCTTTACTGCGGGTGTGGATTTCCACCACACATAGCGACATTGATAGTGAGCAGGAATTATATGCCTTTATCGCAAAACCTGTTTGAAACTATTCGCCTTAGGCTGATAAGCGTCTACTGACACAACTCGCTTCGCATGAGCGTTGTTATTGCGTCCACTGCGGATTATCAAATAAACATAGTTTATTTATTCAATTCCGCTTGTGTTTATTCCGCCACCGCAGATTAAAATTTCAGGATAATGTCCGTCGGGTGACGAGTCCGACGGACGAAAGGAGAAGATAACACCAGCTAAAAGCTGGAGAGGTAGCGAAGTTTAGGGAGTGACCCTAAACTCCACATGGAGCGATCTAAATAAATCCTTAAATTATTTGGTAAGGATTTATTTTACTATTAATTACTTCAGAGTCGTCAGAAGAAATGTTTTAAAACGGAGCTTTAAAACATTTATGATGACGACTCTGAAGTAATTTTTACCTTCATGTAAAGATAGATTTGATTACACCAGATCCCAGTTTCTTAAACTGTTGGCATCGCTCTTTACCAGCCGTTATTCAAAGAATATTTGATGATCTTCTTTAAACTAACGTGATACTTCTCTTCATAGTGTTTCACCAGCTGATCAAAACAATCCGGTTCAACCATTTTGTAATACGAAAGCAACCCTTCGTAGTGTCGGATGTCGTCAACATCCCAAATCTTGCCGTTCTTATAGTCCATGATCAGGTTGTTTGTGGCACTTTTCCAGTACTTCTTTTCCCGCCCAGTGGGTCTTTATGTTTCCATAAAGCTAGACTATATCATCATCCATATTAGGATGCATGGCGCTTCGCGACTACGAGTTTCACGTAGAAGCTACTCCCTCGCGGGATAGTCGTTACACCTTCTCTTGGTCAGAGCTTGGCACGGGATTGTCATGCAATATACAATGTTCAATTAATATTTTTTCCAGAACTGAAACTATCTCTTCATCGTATTTTATTTCAATTAATTCGATATTATTTTTCATACAATAATCTTTCTTTTGCTTATCAGTAACTTCTCTTTGCTGCTTTCCAAAGTCGTCGTGATTTAAGTAGTGTTGTTGTCCTTGATACTCCAATAAGAAAAAACTGTTTTCTGTATTAATTTTAAAATCAAATCTTAGTGGATATCCTTTTTCACTTCTTAAATCTTTGAATTTATATTCTTTTTCATAGGATACGTTGTGCGATCTTAGATAATTAACAATAATAGATTCTGGCAAACTGTTTTTCATGCAACCGCATGATTGCGTGTGTCCACTCTTTAGTTTTTCTCCATCTACTATAGTATATCTTCCGCAAGAGCAACGACAAAGCCATTTTGGGTTTCTATTACCTTTCATATCACCGTATCTAGCAATTACTAATAATTCTCCAAATATTCTTCCTGTCAAGTTTGTTAATTTATCGTTCAATATAAATCTTACAAGCGCACATCCACACGATCTCGTGTTCCCGCTTGTTAAATTTGAATATGAAACAACTATTTCATTTCCACACAAACATTTGCATAAAACATCTTTGGAGTTTATTCTTTTTATTGCTGTCAAAAAACCAAATTGTTTGCCTATTATGTTGGCTCTTAATCTTTCCGATCGGTAATAACAACCACATGATTTTGTATTCCCAGATTTTAAATTTGCAGCAGTTACGACGACTTCGTTTCCACAATCACATTTACACAACCACTTTACTTCTTTACTATTAGGATCGTCGAATTTTCTTATTACTGTTAACCAAAAGAATCTTTGCCCAGTCAAGTCTTTATAGCGCATAAAGCCACCACCTTTCTTTGGTGGTATTATATCATAGTTTCAGTGTTATGTATATTGTTTAGATTTCCCCGTTAGCCTTAATAAATTAAGACACCCTGCATTTACAGGTTCACCATGTTATCGATAAACTTTTCAGTTTAAAGGGACAAGCGTTTTATCCAACCGTTATGTTATTTTCAGCATTCAAAGACAGGCCAAGAATTTTATTTCTGCCTTTTCTGGATCCATAATGCGTCTTTTCTTTCTTAATTTCGTATGGCGCATGAAAGATTTCTAACGCTTCTTTAATCATTTGAACAACTTCATCCATATCAAAGCTTTGAACACAGCTGATATGAATGTCATCCGCATATCTGGTATACACGAATCTCCTATGAGCAAATTCGTTGAATAATGTGTAATCTATGGGAATCATGATCAAATTTGTAAGCATAGGAGACAAAACTGTGCCTTGCGGCAAAGAATTGTTAAGAAATCCAAGGCTTAGCGCTTTTCTTAATTCATCTTCGCCTGCCTTCGTTTTGCATATCTCGCTTACGGGCCACAACATAGACATCATGCTCATGGCAAAATCCAATGTAGTGGACGGAAAGAAGCCGCTGAAATCTGTTTTCAGGATCCAATTGCTCTCATTGATTTGGTGTTTCTTTACCGCGTCTGTGATACAGCGCCCCTTCACATATGCAAAGGCGGCCGTATGGTAAAGAAGACCAAACTTTTCCGATAGAATAAAAACAAGCTCTCTCAGTGCTGTTTGAAGTTCGTCCTTAGGCGCGTCAATAGGCCTGAACCCGCCTGTTTTCTTTGGAATTTTGAAATGATCGTACAATTCTTCTTTGTTCTTTTCAAACAAAGAAGAATATTTCGTGTTAAATCCTTTCAAGAGAGCGATCATACCCGGAACATTTACGCTCTTTAGCATCTCTTTGCTTGGGCCAAATAATTTTCGCGTAATTGTTCCGGTTTCATCATAGTGAATTTTTGGAATTTTAGGATCTTCGTTAAACAGAAAATCTTCCCATTTCAATTGTTTGTCATTTCTTTTTTGTTTTACAGTTACGTATATCATAATAAACTCCGAAATCTAAATTAAGTATAGATCCTTGCCCAGGCAGCTCTGGAAGGCCTCCTAGTCCCGACTAGTAAGTAGTTCTTCGATAACTTTTCTGATGATTGCTTTGCTCTTAGCCGGTTTCATTAGTTTATCTAATTTTGAAAGTTATTTGTGTTCTACGTTTGTGCGTGCAGACATCTAGATTGCGTGCAGACATTTTTGAGAGGGTCCAGGCAGCATCGCTAGTGGGCTCCTTATACCCTATCAAGAATTTTCTATCGATAACATCAGTAGATCCTAATTTTATTAGGTAATCATTTCTCGGTTTATCCTATTGCGTCTACTGTAAATTGAAATGCGTCAATGGGGATCTGTTTATACAGATGTTCTCCTTTAGCGAAGTTAATGAAGTTGGCAACGCCTACATTTGCGATCATTCTCACTGTAGGAGCCACACACATGCTGACCTGGCAGGCAGACATTTGAGTAGTTTGAACAGCTTCTTCGTGCGTAAACTCCATAGTGCTGGCAAATGCTTTCTTGGACTTCATATCGGACCAATCAGCAGCGTAATGCTGCGCGTCTGTGAGTCCGGTTCTGAAATCGAACATAGCCTTCACATAAGTGTTGTATTTATTGTCTTCAACAATCTTTTTGCGAAGCTCAATATTATCAACCGCAAGAAAGACATAACCATCCAATTGCTGATCTTTCCAGCCTTCCGGTTCAATTTTGACGTTTACTTCCGGGTTGATATCCTTCAGCATTTCCGCAACGCATTCGGTTTTCGGCCGATATAAATGCTTACTCGTAAACATTTGATTTACGATGTTATGAGGCATTACAACATCAAAATCATACAATACGAATTCCTTAATCCCGAAACGCGCCAGCAGTTCTGCCACCGTAGAGCCAACGGAGCCGCACCCGATAATATGGATGCGGCCGTTGAGCTTATCAGGATCAAAGAATTCAAAGCTTTTCGATAAATTCAAATTGATTCAACTCCCATTAGCTCTTCATATGGTATATCAATAATTTCATGATCTGGAACCCACGTAGCCTTTGAGAAACTTATTTCTTCTGTGTTCTTTGCTCCTGCTTCTTCCAGAATGGTGGACAAATAATCTAAATTTTCATCGGCCCATTCCTGGAACAGATATTCTGCTTCGGCAACGCTGTGAGCTTCAATAATCAGGTTAACTGACACATTGTCAGCCTCTGCTCCGATAGAATAATTGTGAAGATTTTTCCAGCCATAATCATAGCCATAACCATAGTCATAGTAGCTGTCGCCATATCTGTCATATCGGCTATATCTGTCGTAATCGGTTTCCTTTGTGTAATCGACTACCTTTTTAGGTGTTTCTTTCTTCTTCTCTGGAAGCTTAGGTTTTTCCGGTTCCTGCTGGAACAGCATTTTATGAGACATTTCTGTAAAGTCGTCATCTTCAACAACGACCTCGATGTCTTCCTTTTCATAAATAACGCCAGCGTCCAGATCATACAGGAAAGAGTTTACTTCCAGTTTCTTATTCCAAATTTGGAACAGATAATAACCTGTGCCGCCTTTCAATTCCAACTCTTCCTTCTGCTGAGCCATATCGACAGAAGACGGCGTGGTGCCCATATTTACATGTGAATGGCACTGACCGCAAAGATTCGCTTCTTCCTCTTCCGGCATGCTCAGAACCACTTCATTGTACCAGTCTGTATAATACTTCGTAGGATCCTTTGGATTTCCGTCACCAAAGGTTCTTCCCATCTTTACATGAACGTGAGCGGGACCAACCGTCTGAGGATAGGACAACACGTCATATACTTCATAGTTGTTATCCTTCTTTCTGACAAGACAATGCCAAGCGACTTCCATTGTATGGGACATGATCAGCCGAACCGTCTTGGAAAAGGCTTCCGGCGTATAGAAGATCTTAATCTTTTCAGGCGACGTAATGGTTTTTGTAAACGACACCTTTCCGTCCGTCACTTCGTTCAGGTGTTTTTCAAATTCATTAAGCAACGTCTGCTTCTCCAGTTGTGTTAGATGACGCTTCATGATTCTTCTCCTTCAAATATGCAACTGCTTCTGTCGTAGTCATTTCTTGTCCATCTTCCGTGACAATACACTTTCCACGGCAGGACTTAATATAGTCAATAAACGGATCAAAGGACATACTCTCGGCAACATTCATGCGCTTCACAACATTGATAGAGCATTCCACAGCACCAATCAGATCGCCTTCACTGAGCTGAGTAAGAATATCGTCCATATTCTGGCCGAAACAATTGAACCGATTCAGGTGCGCGTTAGGAACATAATCCTTCAACGTAGGATCGTTCGCGGTGTAGTTATATCCTTTGACGGATGTGACATGAGAGCCATAATAATCCAAAGAAATAAACCCGCAAATCCTGAGCTTCAATGTATGATCTCTTGAGAAAATGGCATCTAGAAGCAATTTTAAGTTAGCTTCATCGTCAAGACAGTTTCCGACTCGTGCGTGATCCTTGAAAATATAGCCTTGCCGAGACAGACTATCCCAATCATCCGGCAAGTAGGGATTCACAAACGTTTTTACAATGAAAGAAATACTTCCGTCTTTCACTTCAATGTTTGTAAGCAGCTTGTTTTCGCAAAGATAATCTTCAAATTCCGTATGTTCTTCCACAGCGTCCATTTGCGCTTTTAGCCCATATGCCATTGCCTCATAATCCATTTTACGCGCATAAGCCTTACGGTATTGTTCCAGACTCTGCTGCATTTCTTCGATATAACTGTTAACAGAGGACATAATCCCATTATATCGGCGTTCTCGCATGGATCTTTCCATACCGATAAGCTCAGATCTCAACAGGAATCGCTTCAAATCTTCGTTCAATAACAGATTTTGAATTTCTTTCTTGAATGCGTTATCATTGCTCTTTGTAAGAGAGACCAGCAGATTTCGTTCATCTTCCGTCAACGGCTGATCTTTAAAATATTCTCCGAACAGTACATAAATCAAAGCCTGTACGGAATGATACAGACGATATTCAAACCGCTTAAAGAAAATAGCGGCCGTTTTATCGTCAAATACTCTGATATATATATTTTGACCAAGACTTTTCGTCAGGAAAGTTTCGTGTTTAGGAAACGACTTACATTCTTTTGTGAGCTTAGGCTCAGAATCATCGTTCATTGGGAACCAGAAGATTTTGAGCATATCATCTTCCGGCGCTGTCATATGTTCTTCGTAAGATTCAAATTTTGTTTCGTAGACCTTTGAATAAAACTTAAAATTAGGAATACGCTTATAAAACAAAGTTGTAAGCGTCATAAATAAAGTTTTGTCGCCGCCAGGCGTGCTGCTGGCTCCACAAATTTTATCGAACATGCCATTTGTGAACGGCGGCATAATATCAATAGGATAATCGAACAATGTTATCTCTCCTTCCAAAAGGGAGAGGGAGAGTTTCCCTCTCCCTCTGGAAATTTAATTATACGCGGGTGATCTTAGCCCGGATAGCCGCTTCCTCTTCGTCCAGCTTCGCAATGCCTTCAATCAGCTGCTCTTCCAGATCGTTCAGATGCAGCAGGGCGCGGCCTAGTTCTTCGTAGACCTTCTGTTCCACATCTTCCGTAGTGGGATCCATCAGGACAGTGATCTGAGCATGGCCTTCTGCGTCACAGGAAGGACCAAACACAGCGCCGTTGTTGTCCAGGGAGCCGGGAGTGCTGTCGTTGTAGCCGATGCCGAACACAGGTTCATCATCTTCATCGTACATGGTCAGCGCTTCGGGATGGAACTTCTTGTACCGCTTGATCTGATCGGCGGTCATAGCGGAGGTGATCACGCAAGCAGAGCCGACGATCGTGGCCTTGGCAGCATTGTCCTTATGCGCCAGAACAGAGATGACAACCTTTTCCTGAACACCCAGTTCAGCCAGAGTCTTGTTGATTTCACCGGCATTCAGCGTAGCGCCGTCAACGGCGGTGGCAGCATTGCCATAGTTCACATTGTTTTCGTCCAGGATCTGCTTCACGGTCTTGCCTTCTTCGGCCAGAATCACCTTACGAGGATTGTTAGTTACCAGAGTTACACGTACCATAGTTTTTTCTCCTTTAAATGTTTTTTATATTTGCAAAGAGTTTATCTCTTTACATCGAAATTAGATTTTCTGAAAATTACAAACGAGATCTTTGATGTAGTCATCCATGGAAATTTGACCTTCTACAGAATCTTCTTCTGCGCAAAGATCCGAATAGGAGTCTTCATCTTCATCGTCTTCTTCTTCATCTTCCTCTTCTTCATCAGAATAGAAGCAGACTTCATATCCGTTGTAATATTCATAGTCGCCGTCGTCCATGTTTTGAAGTTCTCCGTAGAAGTTATCTTTATCGCATTCGGAACGATCGTTTCGCCAGTCGTCTTTCAGATCTTCATAAATACTGTCACTGCACCCACGAATGATTTCATACGGCGTAAACTCGTATCCTCCGATTGTTACTTTTTGATCATAGTAACAGTCGTTAATCCACTCTTCAAATTCATCTTCATCGTCGTAATTATCCGGGTCAAACAGATAATCACATAGTTCATCGATATCATAAAAATCTCTGTCGTTATCTACAGTCCAGTGCATTTATTTCACCTGCCTACTTAACCGCACGGAAATTCAGCTTCACTCAGTGTTTCCAGATCTTCTTCCTGTGCCGTTTCCTGTTGTCCAGCGGGCTGCTTAGAATCCAGAAATTCAATATCATCGATTCTTACATCCATAGCATACCGAATGGCTCCGCTGGAATCTTTATAGCTGTTCATCTTCACAGGCCCGCTAAGCCATACTTTGCGGCCTTTGCGCAGATATTCAGCACAGGTTTCAGCCAGCCCGCGCCAAACATGACAGCGAAAATAGACAGGATCCGGTTTATCGGCGGAATCAGCCCGTTTGCGTTCGTTCACCGCGATAGAGAAATTTGTAACTTTCGTAGGCGTATCCTTGATCATCACTGTTTTGATGACAGGATCCGTAGTAAGATTACCAATAAGTTCCAGTTTGTTCATGATTCTTCTTCTCCTTTTAATTGATTGTTTTTCTTTCTTTTTGAAAGAGGCAGGGTGAAAATATTTCGCTTTCGTCTAAGCGATAGGTTTGTTTGTTTTCTGGACGGAGATTTTAAAATTGCCAGAAAACCACGGTTTTTATCCGGCCGTAAGGCCGGAGGGAAACGCAAAATAAAACAACTCTCCAATAAAATTGGAAGTTGTTGCCAAAACCATCTTAAGTCCTTATAATATCTGGGTTTTCACGCACCTGGAGCAATATTTACCGCAGCTTGATTTGCGGAGCGCAGTTGGATTTTACAGCCCTTTCTCATAGCCAGCTCCTTTTTATAGGAAGTACTAAGCTGGGCATCGTCCCGATGACGGGCTTCAATAAACTCATTTTTCGACTTCCGATTGCTGGAACCGTATCCGGTGAAGTAATCAATGGAAACACCCATCGCCTCCGCAATGGCTGTCATTTTATCGATTTTCGGACAGATATTGTAGTTTTCATAATTAGCAATGTCTCTCCTTGTGATCCGAACGCCGTGCATTCGACCAAACTCATTGGCGATAGCGGCAAACTCATCTACGGACAAATGGTATTTGGCTCTGTAGCGAATCAGCCTCGCGGCAAAGGTTTCCTTCTGTTCTCCGATATTCGGATGCAGCATTTTGACAAAATTAAACTTCTGCGGCCGCTTCGTCATTCCGATCTTCAAACTTTCAGGTAATTCTGGATACTTCATATTAACGAAGTTAATCAGCTGATCAAACGTCATTTGATCTTTAACGGCCTGAGCGCTCAGTTTCTCGCGTTTTCTTTCGGCTCGTTCTTCCGGCGTCATTTTTATCTTCTCCTTTTTTTGACTCAAAAAATCATTGACTGAAATTCTTCTTCCAACTGAAGGTCTTCTTCTTCGTTTACCTTTACAACTCTATTTTCTTTTATTCTGAACGGAACATGAACAGTACCATATCGTAATTCAAAATAATCAGGGGAAGGAGAATAAACAGCTTCAACCGTTAATACACAATTCAAAAGCGAAATATAATTTTGTTGATTTTCAGGACTGTACACATCAAACTCATCGCCAAGTTCCTCAGGTGGCTTTAAACGTACGCGATCTCCAACTTCAAGCATCTTTATACTCCTTAGAATATCAGTGCGGCAAATTCATTTTCTATCTTTTTATTTGCCTTATCTGAAACTTTCACAACTTCGCTTTCAAAAACACGAAAAGGAACTTTGTTACAACAATCGTCACGCAAACTATACAGCCACTTATTATATATAGCGCTGAACATTTTATCGCTTACTGTTAATGTGTGACCAACCAATCTCACATAAGCCTGTTGATTGCTTGGATTAAATAAGTTCCATAATGTGCACCGAATTTTTTCTGGCTGTTTCAGCCTTATCTTATCTCCTCTTTCAAGCATAAATACCTCTAAAATATGAGAGTTGCAAATTCTTTTTCCATTTCTTTATCTTTTTCATCGTCATATGGTTTTAAAACCCACTCCTTAACTCCAAAGGGTGCCTCATTGCCGGTCTCCAAGTTATGGATTAGATAACCAGCTTTACCGATATCTGAAATGAAAAATACATCGTCCTGCCTGAGCAAATACGAGTTTCTGAATGCGCTAGGTATTCTATCCCAGTCGGGAATTTCCGTATAAGGTACTAACTTTACTTTGTCGCCAACTTTATACATATGGATTCCTCAAAATAATTTATCGGCTCGAATTGTGATCAATAAACTTTTTAAATGCATAATCTCTCTTAAATTCGCCCTGATTCTGGCGCGGTATTCACCCCGTTCTTCTCGTGTTCCTTTTCTGTTATCCAAAATGCTTTGCGCGGCGTGAGTATCGTCTTCCAGCCATTGAATCTTTTCTTTAATCTCTTCTTTTGTCATAATCAAAATTTCTTACTCAGTAACAGCATAAGTTCTTCCAGTGCCGTTAACGCATTATCGCCGGTCACGTTTACAACATACAACAGTGTATGATTGCGATAGATCATAATGTATTCATCACCGGAAATAAGATGGAACCGTTCAATCTCCTGCTTCGGAAATTCATCCTCTACTGAACTTGAAACATAGTAGTAGATATCCCACTCTTTTTTAGAATTAATATAAGCAAGAATATCCTGAATCTTTTTAATCCCATAAGTGATTTCCTGAACTTTGCTCAATTATATCATCCTTTCAATTAAAACGGGCAGTGTGGGATTCGAACCCACGGACCCGTATGGATCTCAGGTTTTCAAGACCAGCGCCTTTGACCACTCGACCAACTGCCCAAGAAAAGCGGACTCTGTAGCGATAGGGGAGAGCCCGCCGGAAAACAAAGGATTCAATATGTTTTTAGCGGCGTAAGCCGCTTATACTTCCCAGCATTTTAGAAAATTAGTTTCAACGAAAATATATTCTCCAAAATGTTCCTTCATCCAGGAAGAAACTGCTTCTGGATCCTCGAAATATTTGTAAACAATCTTGCCGTTATTAAGAATAATTTTAGCGTTTGCCTTCAACGGTACATTCCATCTTTCAGTTCTTTATTTTCACGTTTCAAGCTTTGAATGATATCGATATAATTGTCGCGCATAAACATCATACCGGCAACAAAACCCAGCGCCGAACAAGCCGTTGTAATCAACAGATTCGTCAGGAATTCGAGCATTTCAGCCTCTCCAATTCTTCTTTCAATTGTTTGTTTTCAGAAAGAAGTTCTTCAACCACTTCTTTAATTTCTCCAAGATACGCCTGTTCAGGACAGTACGCGCACATACGAAGACAAGGCCCTTCCACATTTTTGATATCTTCAAGAAGCTGTTCCGGCGTTAATTTTACTTTCATTTCTTTTCGTCCTTTATGTATGCGCTGTAATCGAAATCAATATTCACGGCTTTCAAAACAGAAGCTTTGATCGCGCTGCGGCAATCCCGCCAGCCTGCAAAGTAACCATCCATCAAAGCTTCCGCTACGATCTTAAAAGATTCCTCTGTGCAATGAGTACCCGCAAGATACACATCGTTTGGATCGTACAGCCGAGCAACTTTCGTTCCTTCCCATTCGTTTTCGATCATACTGGCTTTGTAATTGTTCCCAAAGGTAATTTCCATATTGACTCCTTTATGAAATACTTCGTCTGTTTACATCCATTGTAAACTCTTCAATCTTTTTCATGTCTGGTGAGTGCGGCAGAGAGGTGTGTTCTTTTGCGTAATCCATCTTTTTTGACAGCTCATTCACCATATCGAAGAACGCGCTGTCAAATGTGCCGTCTTCATGTTGGTATTTTCCGGCGCGAATATCCATCAGAAGATCGTGATCCTTCTCTCGATAAGTGATAATCTTTTCTTGTTCCAGGATATCGATTGCCATTAAGTATAGCCGTATCAAATGCATAGCGTGCTTGTTTAAATGATAATCGTCCTTTTTGCGGTTACGACCATGGAGATCATTCTCATAATCACGGATCACGTTGTTGATGTCGTTGATTAACGCTTTCAGATCGCGCACAGGATAACGATCTAAATTGACGGTAATAAACGTTTCCTTATCAAACTCGGGATGAACAGCGTTGTCAACATCCAGATGATAAGAAATAGGAGTAGACGTCCGCTCTTCTCTGTTGAAATTGGTGATTACTTTATCGATACTGTTTTTAATATGGACTTCTTTTCTGCTCTGCGGTAATTTATCTCGCGCAATTGCGTTTTCCAGCCGGCGAAGCTGAGAAAAGGCGTAACCGCCAAACGTATAAGCTGCCCGCTGTGACAGAAACATATGCGCGTTATCGATCAGTTCCTGCCCTATTTCATCTGCGATATAGTCTTCTTTACGTACACCAATGTTTTCAATCACATTTGGATTGCATTGGGCCAATAACTGAATGAACTTATTGAACCCATAGATTGTTGTGTCCGTTTCAGAGTCAACATATGTTTCAAAATTGGAAAAGCCAAGAATATCTTCTTTACTGTTTAACGCGCAGCCGCGAAGATCTACATCGCTTTCTGGCACATTGGTTCCATACGCGTGAGACCCACCGAGACAAAAAAGGATGATCGGTCGTTTATTTTTATCGAGGCAATCCGGCATTCTATTATGCAAAAAAGACATGGCTTGTGTTAATACGCTCATTTTATGATTCCTTTCATTTTCCGGTTGGAAGAAATTCATCCACATACTCGTCAAGATTCAATCCTGCTTCATCCAGCAATTCTTTTCGAACGTCTTGGAAGCACAAAGCATCTACGCTGTATTCGTTTGTCGCAACCAACACGTCCGCGATTTGTTCGCTGGACAAACCAAGCTTGCGGTGCATAGCCAAAGCAAAACTGGCAATGCAGAGCTTCATATGATGCTTTTCTACTCTCATAAGAGCGTCCCGTGTCATGCGGCGAAGATCACTTTCTGTATAGATCTTCGGCTGGCATTTCTGTCGATGATTCTTACCCATATTATTTCCCCTTCGTGAGTGTTTCAACCAATACGCAAAATGCGATCAAAACAAGACTCAGAGTTTGACACACTTGAAGAAACGCTATGTCATGAACGTACGAACAAATCTTTATAATTTCTTCTGATATATTCATATTATTCACCTTTATTGTTTTCGTTCGGACTGTGCCATATCACGTTCATTATATCTGCCATTGACTTAATAAGTTCTTTTTCTTTTTCTGTCAGCGGCATTTCATTCTTTTCTTCCAACTCTTTAATTGTTATTTCAGGATCGACACTCATTTACATCACTCCAACAATATAATATCTTCATACATAAACCGCATCTTGTCTACGGTTCTGTCCGTATGCCAATGACCGCAATACCACTTCTTATAATCAACGATAGAATCAACCTGGTCGAAGAAGTACTCCATTGTTCTATCTACGGTTCCTTGATTAACGTTGGTTATAAACATGTCTTGCGGCTCGTAAACAAAAGGACAGGTGTGCGTCAGGATAATTTCTGGTTTAACTGTCTGTATACAATCCAGAGCGTCTTTCATCTCAGATTCAGTCATTTGTTCATCAGCAAACCAGCGGTAACCTTTATATCCTCGCATTTGCATATCGAGCCTGAACCATTTATCCGCACTGTAAGCGCCGCCCATAACATAAGCTTGTTTCCAGCCGTTATTTGTAAGAAATGAATACTGCCCATGGATCATAGAAAACAAAAGAGAAGGATAATCTTCTTCGATGAGATATGTTCCTTTTACCAGCAAATGGCGGTCCACATCTTCATGGTACAACTTTAAGCTCGGCCGTTGATCATGGTTTCCTTTGATCATAAAGAAACTAATGGGCAGAGAAGCTAAATAATTTTTTAACTTTTTATCTTTATGCGGGCCGTAATAATTTACGCCATTGTCGCCAAGGACGATCAGAAGATCATCTTTTGACGTATTCCACTTGAGACAAAATTTCTCTACGCTCTTATAATCACCATGCTTATCTCCTGTGATAAATACATGCGGCATATATTGCTCCTTTTATTGAAGATTTCTTGATACGCATTGTTGCCCCCACAAACATTTTGACAAACATTCACAAGATTTGCATTCTTCGTGTGGACACAAATGTCTTTTGATTTGTTTATCGGACATTGTTTCTGGTGTGTTTTGTTTATAATGCTGTTTTTCTTCTACGGTAATATAAGCATTAGAAAGAGTGTTCGCAATCATATATTTCTTTTGCTCCTTCTTCTGGATTATCAAAGACGTTACCGATTATTTCCCTGCTTGTTGTACCTACGATAACGTCTTCTGCGGCGATTTCTCCAAGCTCTATATAATTCCATTCTCCATAAGTCCCAGGTCCACAAATAATTGGATAATCTTTATTGTTGTATGTACGTGCAAACCATTGCAATGATTCACCATTCCAAAATACAACAAGTTTTCTGCTTCCAAATTGAAGGATATCTCCTTCGTAAATTAATTTATCGTTTTTGTCAAAAACGCCTGTAGACATAGAGACAGTATTTTTATCAACCTCGTAAACGTTTAGATCACACCGGTTATTATGTACGGAAAACAATTGACCACATGGAACTATAACGTCTTCAGATAGACGTCCTCCATAAACCCATTGTCCGTCACTGATTCGTTTGCCGCGAAACGTGATAATGTCTTTCATAGCATATCTCCTTCTTTAAACAGCCATTCTTTGAAATGCTCAAAACAATTCTGACAAAGGATTATTGTTTCTTTGTGATCCCAAGCTTGGCTCCACTTAACAAAATATATTCTTGTTCTTGAAGTCAGCTCCATTTCTGCGTTGGGCCAATGTCTGGTTCCAATCTCTTTCTTGCATTTATCACATGTGATAATCGTTTTATTTTCGATTCCCATAGTTATTCTCCTTTTTAACAGGGATGCGTGGAATTGAACCACGATAAACTGGGTCAAAGCCAGTTGCTCTGCCATTGAGCTACACCCCTATGAGAGCCAGATATCGGATTCGAACCGAAAACTACGCATTACAAGTGCGTTACGTTACCTTTACGCTAATCTGGCATACATTGAACAACAAATTACTTTCAATTCATAATTCCCGACACAAAGATACACACGCTTCTCGACTTATTTCAGAGGTTCCAAGCGCCCTTCCGCCCTGCCCTGTCTTTGTGAAGTTAGGTTTCATTCGTTGTTCAACACGGAACTTTTCACTGCCGCTTCTTGTGCATAAGATAGCATCCGTTTCATCATGTCGGCCGCAGTAGCCAAATAATAATTCAATCATTCTTGCATCTTAGGTTCTGTCAACCTGTTCCGCTGCGTTCTCCGCTCACGACAGATACTCGAATGGCAAGGAAATGCACTTCCTTTACTGGTCAATTAACTATGCATGCTCTCCCGATTCTCCAGGCATGACCTGTTCATTACAATCAGCTTTTCATTGATTGTCTTTGTAGCAGTAACTCTGAACATAGACTATTTTATGGATCGTTCTTTTATCTTACACAGTCAATTAACCATTGGTGCGCCCGATGGGATTCGAACCCACACGTCACGAAGACAACGGATTTTAAGTCCGTCATGTATGCATTCCATCACGGGCGCATAATTAGGGCAAACCGCACCACTGTAAATCCCTTACCGTCAGGTATATGCTTTCCCAGGTATTACCCACATATAGCAAACGGTTTACCGCTTCTCTTTTTGCGCGGCGGTTTATAGATATTAGTACCCAAGCAGCACACACAATTTAGTTTCGCCGTCTAAATTTTCTGTATACGAGTTGTCTGCGCAATAGTGATTATATTCTTTTGCGGTCGTCACTTCGACCTTCTCGCAGAAGACATCGCCTTTATCGAGCCCGTCATATAAAATAACTTCTGCATCGTCAGGAGCGTGTTCAAGTTTTTCTTTCAATTCTCTTACTGTCATAACGAACTCCTTTCAACACACTTCACATTCTGTGTCGTTTTGAAGTTTTTCAGCCGCTTCAATTGTAGTCAACAGAATCTGTCCATGAGGCAAGACCCCGTCAAAATACACAGGAATTCCTGCCAGCCTCAGGTTATTTCCCGATCCAGTAAATTCATGAGCGTGAGCACGGTAATCATGATACGCCATAACAATAGCTGTATCTCCATACTCATAGCCGTTGAAAAACTAAATCATAGACAAAACACGTTCTTTTAAAGACCGCAGAACAACTGGATTGCTGCATCTTCTGTTCTTTAGAAAATCAATTCTTTCTTCATTTTTTTCTTTTTTTCTAATTCAGTAATCGCCTTATAAAGATCGTTCATTAATTTGGCTTTACACTGTCCAGTGGATGGCAAATAATCATTATACGGACAGGCCCAACAATTTACACTGCTGATACAAGCAGCAGCACCCCTGACAGCTCTTATAATTGACGATGTTTTCATAATGGTATAGCGTCACACGAACAAGTAATGATTTGGCGGCCGCAGTTAGGACATCTTTCAGCATCGCAACCCCAATGATGAAAGAATCCAGTCATTGCGTTACAGTCATGGCATCGACAGTATCGCGGTGAATCTTTCAAAAAATCACCATCTGACCCAACACGAATTCTTGTAATTCGTTTACCGTTAATATTAACGGATTTACAACTGCAACCATAAGCAGTTAGCATTTCTCTGCCGCATCTTAAACACTTAGCCATTGTAATACTCCTTGTTAAGCAAAGTAAGAAGATTTTACAATTTCGTATTCTTCGCACATGCGTTTGCATCCAGTACACTTTCTGGGCCATCCAGCATATCGACGAAATGGACAATGATCTTTTATAAGTGAAGGTAGCACTACTATGTGTGCAGGAGCTTGGCCATTTTCAAGTACGTGTAAATATGCACCAATACATTCTCCTCGTCTTCTATATAGAACTCCAAGATAGTCCATGGCTTTGCAATACGAAGATATCCACATGTATAATTCAGAAACATGCTCTATCGTTCCGTTTTTATATTTTTTAATGCATACTGGAATGTATGTCTTCATGAAAGTTTCCTTTACTTACAAAGATTCTTAAAACAATTGTTTACAATACTCAAAATATTGATTTGGAACACACAACCCTTTTTACAGCAATTCTTCTTAGTCGGCTGAGAAGGAGCGTTGGGAGAAGGCGTAGGCTCGGGTTTCGGGGTTTCAGTGTTCCAGCCGGCTGTAAAGCCGAGCTCAAGGCTTCCATCCTTGTCGAAATCGCCCATGTAAATAATTGCCGTATCTTTTCCGCCGTTAAATACAACATATCCTACGGCCGTCTTATCGGTTTCGCTGGTGAAAAAGATATGAGAAACGTAATCGCCTTCCCACCACATGGTACAGGCAATAATCTTATTAGCGCACAGCCCTTCTTCGTTTAGCTTATTCAGAACAATATTTTCTACAACGTCAATAAATTCCCGCTTAATAACAACCGTTGCGTTCAGCTGAGTAAAACCGCACACTGAACCATTGACAACGGCTTTCATCATGGCCTTTTCGCGGATCAATCCAGTCTCTACACAGCCGCGAACGATTTTATACTCAGGACTCTGCGCCATCAGCATAGGAACAGTTTCCGTAGGAGACTTTTTGCCTATTACGAAATTGTTGTTTGAAATTGCCCATACACTGCAGTCTTCAAAGGTGAGATTTGCGGCCGTATTGTTAGACACATAAACATTAGCATCGCACTCAGCCAGACCAAACGCAGGCACAATAAACGCAGTGAGTGCGCCAGCAACAATAATCAACGCGATAATCGAAATCATTTTCTTAATCATTTAATCTTCTCCTTCATTAATTATCCCACCAGCCGCTCGGCATAGGATCGTATTCAGTGAAATACCATTCTAATTCATCTTTAAATTCCAATATGGCGAGTTGTGCAGCAGCTCTGGTTTTAAAGCGTATTACTCCAGTAGTACTTGATACATCGTGTCCACAATCCAATGCACAGGTAACTCTGTTCCAGAATATTACGAATCCATAATTTGCATACGGAGCGACAGCTCCATCACATTCGGCGGCGAATCTGCGAAGCTGACGCATCAACGTATCAGCTCGAATATTGTTTTTCGCCACGTTTTTATCGGAATAATAATTCGCTATATTAAATGACCCAATATCGCTTATTGTATTATAATTCGTTTCAGTGCACACCTTTGTACTTGTTGGCCCAGCCAAATAATAATTTCCACTAACGACTTTTTCGTATCCGGTTTCTTTCTTTTTCTTTTTCAGTGCTTCATGAATTACTTCGTCATCAACCGGAATTTCAACGGTAATACCGTTTACTGTTACAGGGACATTCATTTTATCTCCTCCGTTATGAATTATTGTTTCTTTTTAAACAATTCTTCAACTGGTAATCCACAGTTCAAGACTTTATGAATTGTAATGACTTCATCCAGATAGAAATGTCTGCGGCCGTTCATTTTTTCTCGAAGAGACGGCAAACAAATCATGGTTTCTTCTGACAGCCTTGCCATTGACCATTTCTTTAATCTGCACTGATTTACGATTTCTGGATATATATATTTTTCATACATGAATTAATACAGCCTCGGATAATAATTTTGGCCAAAACAATTGTAGGAAGGATAAGGAACATAACAGATTGGCTGCGGTGTGAACCTGCTAAAAGCACTTTTAATTGCGTTCAGCTCCGTAAGCTGTTTGTCCATTTCCCGGTACTTCATATCCAGATACATTTTATCTTTTGTTTCCTGAGACGGTTCTTCATCCAGAGAATAATACTGCCGCAGGATAGCGTTCTGTTCTTCCAGATCTTTGACTTTATTAGTTAATGCCGCAATTTTATTTTTTAAGCTGTCGTTTTCAGCCAGAAGATTTCGATTTGCCTCAAGAGTCCTGTTACATTGCGCATAGGCCTCTGCTTCGTTTTCTTCAGCTTCTTTGATTCTGCGTTCTTTATGCTCAAATTCACTCTTCAATATTTTTCTGGCTAAATTTTCAAACATTTGATTCTCCTTCAAACAGCAAATTGGCAAACTCTTCTGAAGTAGCTTGATCTTTCACGTTCATTAAGTTCTCAAGTACTTGTGTAAGTTTTACTACTTCATCTTTGTATTCATCCATAGGGCACCAATCGTTATCTGCTCCCAGATACCTTATATTACATTCTTCACATGTGTTTTCTTTGCAATGAATGCACGAATGTAATGCGGCCCAACATTTTTTTACGTCTATCATATAATCACCCAAATATTAAATCTTCAAATTCTTCTTCAATTTTAGATGATATGGGATTGGATTCATATAGATCAAAACGTTCTGGATCTACGCCCCATTGACCGTTTAAAACAATGAACCAACATTTGTTCGAGTCTTCAATAACTTCTGTTACTCTTCCTATGAATCCTTCACCAGTCACCCGATAGCATCTTGCTTTTTCATTACCTATTACGACGTCTCCTTTTTGAAATTTCATACGTCACCTTATTGAAATAGCAGATCTTAATTTACACTGTCAAACAGCATTTCTTCAAACTCTTTTTCGGTTTGTTCAGAGACGGTATTTGGTGTTCCAAATAAATCAAAAGCCTCTTGGATAACAGCGTAACATATCTTACTACTGTTGTCGATTTCATTTACGCCTATATATCCATTACCGTAAAGACTTACAACTTTACCGATCCAGCCTGTTTTAGTAATGCCATAACGGCAGGCTTTTTCGTTGCCTATAACAATATCTCCAACTTTAAATTTCGTAATCATATGCTTTTCCTTTTTATTAAAAGATCATGGCAGCAAATTCAGCTTCCTCTTTTTCTGAAATTTCCTTTGGCGGATCCAGCAAGTCGAAGCAGTCTGGAATTACTGTAAATATCAGGCCGTCATTTTCGTTCCTTACGACAATATTTACTATTTTACCAATATAGCCCTTTTTGGTAATAAAATAAAGTTTATCAGCCTTCTCATTACCGATAACTATATCGCCATTTTTGAATTTCATTGAAGATCACCACCTGTAAACAGCAGGCTTAGAAATTCGACTTCATCTACTTCAACTCGTGGCTTACTTAGATTAATATATTTGTTGATTGCCTCATGTGCTGCTTTTGCAACTGATTGATATCGCACAGTTACAACTGGGCAATAACCGTCGGTTTGATATTTTTCGCAGCATTCTCCACAAGTCCGAATTGAGCATTCTGAAACTGCCTGTAAAATTTTATCCAAATCAGATAGATTGATCGGCATCATCATCATTCTTTCCTTGTTCAAATATTAAACTCTTAAATTCATTTTCTACTTCAGGATTTTCAACGATCTGCCTCTTAAATGGAACCGGCGGGGCTGTAAGTATTTCATATACTTTCTTCATCGATTCGTTTAAAGCTTCTACTGACATGCTTCCAACTATAGGCGCTGCCCAAGCGTTATAATTGGAAAGCTTATAATCAGAATGTTCAGCCGAATGTTCACAAGCCATGGTCATAGCCAACAAATCCGACATCGAGAAAGAAGGCTCAGTTGCAGCGGACCCATAACTGCAGCAGTCGACTGCTAATGGATCAAAGCTCCCTCCATAAACAACTCCGCCCGTTTGAAAATTTGAGTTATTTTCTTCATTCATATCATTTAGCTCCACTTAATATTGTTGATCAAACCAACCTTATCTCTTTCTTCAATGTTGCATTCTTCAACCATTACGATTAAATCTTTCTTTAACTTGTTTTTGTTATATCTCATGGTTATTAATTCAGGGTCCTTATCACAACGATACAAATAATATCGCAGCCGCATTTAGGGCACTTATCTGTTTTAACGAATTTCAAATTCATTTTCCATCTACCTCTTTAAATATTGTATTTAGATTTAAGTTCTGTTTTCATTTTATTCAGCCGTTCGATTTCTTTTTCATTTCTTTCAATAAGTTTACCAGGAAGCCAATCAAGATAAAACGGCCAAATAATTAAAAGAAGCTGAATGAGTATGCAAAACATAACATATAAAACTATTAAAAAGGCTTTATTCTTTTCATCTCCGTTTGCAAACCATGTACCCCAGTAAACAAAATTAAACTTTGTTAATAATGGCAGTGTAAAGAATAAGCAACAGACACCAACAAAAATATCATAGTATTTACTTGTTTTTCTTTTGCAGTGCTTAATCAGCACTTTTGTATCGTCAAGAATTTGTTTTGCTTCTTCGAGAGTATACTCTGAGCCTGTAAGATGAAATTCCTCTTTGTTATCATTCACAACATCATCAATCAGAAGAATATACTTTGCTTTTGTGTTCCAGTGTTTATCTTTTAATCTGTCAAAGAACCTCATCTTACAGGCTCCTTTCTTAATTATTTTTTTCAATGATTTACTCTTTTTGTTTGTTTAAATCCATTTTGGCACCACAATTCGGACAGTATATGCCCTTTGCAGGATATTCGTCAGATCCAGTCAGCCAATCAGTGCATACGCTACAAAAACAACTTCCCTCGGGACATCCTTCGTTCATCTCATCCCACGGAACCGGAACAAATTCTCCATTGTCGGAATTTAAACTTAACCATTGTCCATGCACTACATGCGCAACATCTACGGTAGGCATTAACTCTTTCAAATCCAATAGTCGAACCATCGGAACAGTTACACCGTGAAGTTTCATCTGAAAGATTGCAATGTTCGGAAATTTCAATTTGTCTGTATCAATCAGCCGCATTTTGCTCCTCCATCCACTCTGTCAAAACTGATTTCCAGCATTCTGCGCATTTTGTCTGAGTGCAGTGTTCTTGAACTGGACTGTGTTCAGGCTGGCAATCGGCGTTCTTTGCAAACATTTCACACAGCTTATCCAGCGGCACATAATCGTACTTGCTCATATTATCCTTCGTCCTTTTTCATCCAGTTAATAAGAAACGTCTTCCATCGTTCTTCGTCCGAATAATCATCACAGGCTAGACCACATATAGTTTCAAGCATTTCATCGGTGCAATTAGGATGACAAGCACGGCCAGAAGATGGACGACCAGACGCTGGACAATGATACATTTCAGCCAACAGTTTACATAATGGTTCAAGCGGCACGGCGGGGACGAATGTTAGGTGCTGTATAACCTCTATTGCATCTTCAACTCCGGTTATTCTTTCAGGTGTTTCAAGAAGATCCCTTTCAAATTCCAACGCTTCAATCGCCGCTTTCCGGCTGATTAGATCGTTCTTCATTTTGTTTCGCCTTCATTATTTCTTCCGTAATCCTCTTATGAGCTTTCCATCCATCGTCAAACCCGGTTCCCCAGTTGGTTGTTTGTTGGGAAGAATTGAAACCTACCAGCCAGCCGAACAGATATATTAGCATGGTAACGGGAAGTCCTACTACGATAATCCACATGATTGTGTCCATGTTATTTCTCCTTCGGTGCTCCTGCTATCTTTCTAATACGTTCAAGCGCCTTGTTATACTGCCCTTCCGTTAGTGCGTCCTGGATATATAGATATAAAAGGTATTCTTCGCATTTCAGCAACGGGTCAGTTGGAATAGGGTATGCTTTTATTCCATCTGCAAACGATAGAAAGTCCTCAAGTCTCCCACTTACATCGCTGTAATCTTCGTGCTCTGGATCGTACTCTTGCCAACTTATTTCTTGTTCAAGGTCTATTGTTACAAGCTTCATATCATTCCTCCTTTGGCGGTTCTGGAGGTTGCATATAATAGGTGACGCGTTCATCACGTAACCACTTAAATCCATTAGCATCGCATGTGCTCCACCCACTGATTATTCCTTTAATAAGCGGCTCGGAATATGTGCATTCTGTAGCTTCACCGTCTACAACTGCGAAGTAATTTCCGTATCTTTTCGGCATTCCATCCTTGACGCTAATCCACTTTCCGGCGTTTGTGTCTGTGACTTCTTCAAGCGGGCAAAAATCCATCCGCTGAATATCACAAGTAGCGAAATCCAAGTGCTGCATTGCAATTGGACAATAATATCCGTCATAGCAAATCGGACAATCATAACAATGTTTTGGCATTGGTATATTAATTTGAATCATTGGTTCACAACTCCATTTTATAAACCAAAGTAATTTACACCGTATACGGCTAATTCTGGTTCGCCGCTATTGTTGATTATGTAATATGGAGATATTGCGGCTCTGTATCCATAAGCTAGAACAATATAACAGATTTTTGTAGAAGGATCATAACAAATCTCACTGGCTCCAGCGTCGTCATGTTTCTTTATTACGACAAATCCATATTGAGTCTCACGTTTAATCCCTGATTCGTCTACAATGACGTCCCTACAGCCGGAAAACATAAACAATGAAACTACAATAATGCAGAATAACAAAATTTTCTTCATTCCCACTTCACCTTTTCTTGTTGCTTATCCGTGGGACGAGGTATCATTTTATATCCACATCCACGGCAGAACTTGTTTACCTGTTCAATTGGTTTCATATTTTTGTTGTAGACCCTATGCGCATTGTT
>CADBUP010000170.1 GCA_902797885.1 uncultured Ruminococcus sp. | reverse complement strand
CCCCCCTACTTGCTGCCAACTTAAATTTTCTAATCGAATTAGACACGCCCCGAGCACGCCCCGAACACGCCACGTATACGCGGAAAGTAAGACACAAAAAAACGGCGGGTATGTTTCAACCCGTCGCAACTGTTTAATCAATTAGAAAAATTATTTTATTGTTTCGCTGTTACTCCAATTTATATAATTCCTTACAATTTCACCGACTTCATTATCTTGGTAAAATACTTTTTCAGCGGTAAAGAAATAATAAATTCGCTTTTGTAAATCAGTAACAGGCCTCGTTAAACGTCTTGCATAATTTGGTCGTTCGTTGTATTCTGTATCATAAATCAAATCATTTGTTGTATCTTTTAACGGTGTTGTTTTCCTATGAACAAAAGTAAATAACGTGTCATTGTGTTGTATTATTTCGCATTGCAAAACATTTCCGTCGAACTGTATAAAATAAGTGAATAATATTTCTTTTGGTTTGTATTTAACGGGGCAATGTGGATATAATGCCATTTCCCAAACGCCGCCCGTTATCATTTGTAATTTGCTGTTATCGAAAGCAAAATATAAATCAGATGGTTTTGACTTGTTGGGACTGTCAGCGTATTCAACAGCAACTTTTAATTTGCTGTTACCGTACGAATAAACGTCAATATAGCCCTTTTCCATTTGGGTTATATGCTTTAATCCCATTTCGTTAAAATACGGGCAATATTGATTTACTGTATTTCCTAACATAAATATTTTAACGTTATTTCTATAACGAACAATTGTTGAAATAACATTCATAAATAATATAAATTCTTCGGGAAGATAACCCGAACGGGTTAAAAATTCGTCAAACATTATTGTTGTTATTTTTGGGTATGATGTACTTTTATCATGTTCCATTTCAGTTAGTGCAAAACCCCATGCAAACGGGTTATTGTCTTGTATAATCTTGTTTAATTCTTCATCATACCGCGCCAAATACCAACGTCCCGCGTAACTGTATACCCTGTCCCATTTGCCGTTAGTGTATTTTGAAATTAAACCGTTTTCAACCAACGGCGAAAACAGCGTTTCGCCACGCTTGCCGCGGAAATCCTCACGCCACCGCCTAACTATTGCCATTTGTTCTCCGTGTTCACAATACTGTTTTAGTCCATAGTCTAAAACGGCATAACTTTTACCGTTTGAACGTTCACCGAATATAATGTTATATTGTGCATTTTTGGCAAGTATATTATTCAAACTATAGTATTTCATTTTTGAAAACATTCCCATAATATTACCCCTTTATTTCAAATCACGGAAACCGCGCAAATAGTCTATATATGCGTCAGATATTGAAAGCGAATACTCCGCGGCTTCCAAATGCACCCCGCTTAATTCGTCATATTTGTTGGTAATTCCTTTATAATCTGTTATTGTTCCCCTCTGTTCATCGTCAATATATGTATGTGTCATTTTTCCTGTTACATTAGCGGGAAAATATAAATCATTGTCAAATGCTTCAAATACTTTATTTCCATATGTTTTAATCAACCATGGAACCGCAATTTTTTTATTAACTCCCGAAACTGTTATATTTATTTTTCCGTTCTGTTCTATCATATATCGTTTTGCACCCAACGTCTTAAATCGCGTATATTTTGCGTTTTTCGTTTCCCAATCCCAAACGCCAATCAGTTTTTTTTCACCCTTTACGGTTGACGGTTGAAACGCTTCAAAATCAATATTGTGATATTTTGCCGCCGCTTGTAATTTCTGTTTAACCTGTTCATTATATGCGTTTACATAGTCAGAATGTTTTTCAAAATTTAAGCATTTTATGCTGTCTGTATCAGAATATATATAATCATCACCGAAAGATAATATACCTGTCCATAAATTACGGCGGGCATATGCTGTCACCCAAACGCCCCACGGATAAAACAAAAATCTTTTTTTGGAATTGTTATAATCTGCAATAGCCTTTTCATAATCGGGAGTTTCTGTTTCCCATTCGTCAGAATACGTTATTTCATCGCGTACAATATCGGTTACTGTCATTCCGTATGTACTGTTTAACATTCCTTTTCCGTTTAAGTATTCAACTTCTTTACCTTCAACGCCTTTTAATGTTGTTTTGTCTGAATAAAGTTTTAATATTGCTTTTACAAATTCTGTCGGAAGATAACCGCGTTTATATATTATAAAGTTTGCTATTTCCATTTTATCCCAATCATAAGTTTCACGTATAATAGAATAATCAATATCTGTTATTGTTGTTCCTATGCTGTCAGCGGAAACAACCCGCCCGTTATTAACTGTTACATTCTGACGGTCAAAACAACGAGAAACCGAAATATAATTTTCGTTTATGTATTTCGGTGTAAGGTTTGAAAACTTAACGTCAAATAAACAACAATACCGTCTTAAATACATTTCTAATTCATTGTCGTTATGTATTTCAACCCGCTTACCGCGTGACATTGGAAACTGTTCCGAAAGCATTACGAACGGGTAAGAACTTGTAAAATCTATGCTGTCAACGTTTTCAACTGTCTTACCGCTGAAACGTGCGCTTGCGTGTGTGAAACCGCCTTGAAAACCCCGTTTTAATTCTTTATATTCGTCAACGTCTAATGAAAGCACGTTCATTAAATCGCGATACTGTTTATATTTATCAATATTGTGTTTGTGACTTCCTTCATATAAACAACAATTACGGCAATAATTACGAACGTAACTAGTTTTTGTAAGCGGTATTTTCGTTATATTTCCTAATCGTTCTATTTCTTCCTGAATATATGCTGAAACAACCAAAACGTCATTTTCGCAATACTTCATTTCCTGTTCGGTAAGCGGTGTTAATGTGTGACGTATTAAAGTATAATTCAAATCACCAACCATTTTTTTAACTTTATACATTCTTAACTGTTCCCCCAATTTTGCCAACGAATAACCCGAAAGCAAATAAGAACAACGAAATTCTACCCCGTCAACAGTACGGGCATAAATTGGCTTTCGGCTGTCTATTGCAAAAACGTTATTCCATTCAAACAACTTTCGTATAAATTGAAATTCAAATGAAAGATTATGAACGTATATTATTAACCGCTGATTTTCAGACAATCCCAAAACGTTAACAATTCTTTTATAAACCTGTTTGAACTGTTCCCATGTTCTGCCAATAATAACCCGCCCGTTAATTGCCATTTGCCAACAATACATAATTGCAACTTTTTGTGTTTCGCCGTTGTCTAATTGATTAGAAAATGACGTTGTTTCAATATCAAATGCCGCGGGGAAATTGTAATAAAAGAATTTTTTATTTGTTCTTATACGTTTGGCATTAACAACCCCTTTTAATATTTTATCTATATTATCGGGGGTTGTGTGCCCATAATGTATATTAAATTTTTCTGTTTGTGAAATACTTTCCGAAACCGTTGTTAAACGCTTTGTTTCTTTCGTCCTGTTCTTTGTTGTATTCTTCTTTAAGCTTGTTTTCGGCTTGTTCGATTGCTTCATTTTTATTACTACCCGACAATATAACGCGTCCCATTTCTTTTAATGCGGTTGAACTTTCCTGACCCTTTTTAAGAAAATGATTTTCGCGGTATTCCCTATATGCTTTATATGTATCTTTCAACCGCTGTTCATAATCATTTGCAATATTCCCGCTTGTTTGTGTGTTTCCTGTAGGGGTTGCAGCTGTTTCTGTTTTTTTCTTCTTTCGCTGTTTCTTCTTTTCTTCCGCTTTCGCTTCTTCACGGGTTTTACCGAACAATCGTTTTTCACGTTGCTTTCGTACTTCAACCGCCCCGCTAACGGTTGACGTTTTCATGTTCATAAATTCCCGCGCCCGTGAAAGTTCTGCATATATCTGATTTCTGTTTTTATCTCCAACATAAAACCGCCCGCCGTTTTTCCGCTTTGCATCGTCTGAAACAGCGTTTAATGCATCGACGGCAATTCCTTTTTTGCTTGCATTGCTTTCCCAACCTTCCGCTGTTTTTGTTGCCTGTTTTTCAAGTCTGTTTATTCTCTTGTTTGCGGCAAGCGCAACCGTTCTTAGTGCGTGTGATAGTTCGCGTTGTGAAAATCCGTTTAACACTTCATCACCTAATGACAATATCTGTTCAACTGTCATACCGTCAGTTTTGAAATTAGCCATTTTTAACAATCCTTTCAACTGTCGAAAGTGGTAAACCCTGTTCAACGTAATAAATAAATAAAGATAGATTTTTGTTTCTTCCGTTCTCAAATTCTGAAACATTAGAACGTGAATAGCCCGTTTCTTTTGCAACGTCGGCTTGTGTTTTATGCAAGGTTTCTATTCGGAAACGCTCACAAGCCCGCGCTATTTCATAAAGACAATCATTCATATTTCACCCCGTTAAATTGAAACAAGCGGGGAACGGGAAACAACCCGCGCCCCGCGTGTCTTAATGTTTCAAGTGAAACATTATTCAACGTCTACCCATTCAACCCCGAAACAATCGCGGTTGTGCCGTTTGTCGTGATATTGATAAATCTTAAAACCACACTTACCGTCATTGATTGCCTTTACGGTTTCCGCGTCCTCAATCATTTCTGTGCAATCGTTAAGCGTGTGTTTCGGAAGATTAACGTAACTGTCAGCGGTTGCAACTACGGGGGCATCACCATATTTTGACTTACGGTTAATATAAACAGCATAGAACGAATATACCGCGTCTTTACCGTTGTCATTGAACAAGTCGGCAAGTGACTTGTATTCAAACCCGTCTGTGTTAATGTTGAACTTCCTGTGCTGAAACCTGCTTGCAAAACTCATAACTTTTACCTTACCTTTCCGCGCCTTTCGCGCATTACATGAAATTGATATATGTTAATCAGC
Organism: uncultured Ruminococcus sp.; assembly: GCA_902797885.1. GTDB lineage: Bacteria > Bacillota > Clostridia > Monoglobales > Monoglobaceae > UMGS1820. Next base: position 8,269 of record CADBUP010000170.1, on the reverse strand, counting down.
GTTTGCCGCTGTCTTAACCTGTTCCCACCTGTCAACCATTGAAACCGCGAAATAATGCCGCGCCGCCGCTTCATTGAACGCCCGTTCATTGTCAGCGTTTTCGGCTTCATGTTCTGCCTTTCGTGCTGCCCTGTTCCACCGTCTGACGTTCACGCGGGCAATAAATGAAATATCATCCAATGAAAATTCACCCGCAAGGTTGGCGGAAAAATCATCTAATGAAAATTCACCCGCAAGGTTGGCGGATTCCTTTCGTGCCTGTTCTGCTACTTCTTTCATGTTCTTCATTTCCTTTCGTTTGCTGTTATATTAAACGGGGCGTTCGGCGGTTGTTTGCTTCCGCCCCTGTCTAATCAATTAGAATTTTGTTTCAATTTCCTTCATTGCCTTTTCAATAGCCTTGAACTGTTCGCCGCAATCCTTGAAACGTTCATCAGATTTCAGCGTTGTAAGTGCCTGTAACATATTCTGTAATGCAACTTCTGCCGCGTCTTGCACTTCTTCCGCGGGGGCGTTCATTGCTTCCGTTGTTTCGGCTTTTGCTGTTCCTTCATTGCTTCCCTGTTCGGTTGCTTCCGTGTCAACGGTGTTTTCTTCCTTCCAATCTGCTACAACCTGTTTAAGTTCCTTAACGGTCATTTCTGGAGAAATCTTTCCTTCATTTGCCCATTCTGTCGCGGTTTCAACTCCAACGGGAACAAGTACCGCCAACTTTGTTACTGTATAATCAACTGTATTGTGCGGTAAAACGCTTTCGCCTGTCGGGTTTCCCTTTTCGTTACGCGCTACGAAATCCTTACCGATTGCCGAGTAATGATACGCCATAGCCTTTTTCAGATTGAAAACCTGTTCTGTATATTCTTCAAACTTTCCGAAATCATCAGCATAAAGGTTTTCACTGTTTACTCTTGCAAGTTCGGCGGCAATCTTCAAAACGTTCTTTCCTGCCGCGGTGTAGTAATTCGCAATATGTCGCGTTGCGCTTGTGAGTTTCTTGCTTGTGAATGATAAATTTGTATCGTTGCTGATTGAAATAATTTCGTTTGCCATTGTCTTTTCTCCTTTCTTTTATATGGCTGTCTGTTGTGGTTTCCGTACCACCCTATATAATATTATCAAATGACGGGATATTTGTCAACAATTATTTTATCTAATCAATTAAACAAAACGGGGAACGTTTCACGTGAAACATTCCCCGCCGCTTTATTTATAAAGTAAATCATTAACACGTCTTTGAATATCCTTATAAGAATACCCCGCCGCGGTCAACCGCTGTTTTCTTTCCTTACCGTTTCCCCACTTTCCCGCGATAACTTCACGGGCGATTGTGTCAACGCCTTTCGTAACTGTTTTATTTACCGCATAAAGTTCATTAACAGTTTTCTGAATTTCCGCATAATTATAACCCGCCGCCGTCAGTTTCTTTTTTCTTTCGTCACCGTTTCCCCATTTGCCCGCCATAACTTCACGTGCTATTGTGTATGCGTCAAATTTCCCCGCGGTTGCCCCTTCATTGCTTCCGCTTTCCTCAAATCGTAAAACGTCTGTCCACGGGAAGTTATAATAATTTGAAATGCAAATTTCACGCCCCGTATTATCGCCACCTTTCGCGCCTGTAATACCGCCGTTTTCGTCAATATGCGCGCCTACGTTTTTACCGTTTCCGATAAACATTTCAGTATGTTTTTTTCTGTTTAACAAAACGTCACCACGACGCAACCCCGCGCCCGTTGCAAGGTTTACCGATTTTGTAACGTCCTTAAAACCGCACTTCTTAAAAACGGAATACATATTACCCGTATACGTTGCCCCCTTTGACTTCACAGGAACGCCTACCGCTTCATACGCTGAAATAATAAACGAACTGCAGTCATAATCTGGATTGCCCCATCTGTGAACCTGTGAATAACCGTGTGTGTTATCATTTGCGGTATTTATCGCCCATGTAACAGCTTTTTCAACTTTTGACATAATCAACCCTCCTGTCTAATTGATTAGAAAATTACACCGTCTTTTAATGCTGTTTCAATCATTGTTTTTTCTTCTTCCGTTGCGGGAAGTCCTTCCACGTGTACCGACTTACAACGGGTAAAGCCGCTTACATTTGAAAGTGTTACTGTTTTATTTGCGGGGTATCCGTAATAATTTGAATAGTTCGCCGCGTCGTATGCAATCGGGCGCGTAATAATAAGGTAAGGAACACGAACGCCCAACGCGCCAGCATTGCTTCCCAAATTGCCCGTTCTACTAACGTTTGTTCGTGCGTTTACGATTGCTGAACCAACGCCCGCAACCGCGGGAAGTGCCGCCCCGCCTGTTGCTACACTTGCCGCAACCCCGCCTACGGCGGAAAGCAAACCTGTTAAAAGTGTTCCGTAGTTCCCTGACGTAAGCGGAATTTGTACCGCACAATTTCCCGAAAACGTGTATAAAACAGCGTTTGAACTCTGTCGAGAAACGCTAATTGTTGCAAGGCAAGTTCCCGTTAAAACATCAACCCTGTAACGTATAGAAATTTTACTTCCCATCACTTCACGGGTATTAAGCGGAACAATACCAATAAACGGAAGATATACAGAAACATTTGTATAATCATAGTCAAGCGCATTTTTATATGCTTCGGGTACAATAACCGAACCGCAATCAATAGATGTATATTGATTTGTAACAACAGGCGCACTAACTCCGCTATCGAGATAACCTGCCTTTATTGATTGCGCCCCGCCTGTTGCGGGTGTTGCGTAAAGTGCATGAAGTCCAATAATTGCGTTCATAGGATTTGAAATCATTTTAACAATTTGGTCAACAATATCAGAACTCCATAACCACGCACCGAACGCCTGTAATTCACTTTCAGACGGGTTATAAACTTTCCATAATCCATTAGCACTCCCCGACGTTACAGGCGGTAATGACGGCGGTGTGTCTCCCGTGTCTGTCGGTGTTGGCGTGTCTGTCGGTGGTAAAACTGGCGTGTCCCCGTCCGGTTTTGTCATTGTTTCCGTTAATTGCTGAATTGCGGTAACAAGTTTATTTATAACGTTTGTATTGTCTTTCGGATTTTCGCCTGTTTGCGCTTGCGTTTGTGTTGCTGACGTTTCGCCTTCTTTTTGTGTCGGGTCATTTGTTGGAATATTTACAGGCAACCAATTATTATAAGTAACATTTTGAGGCGTTGATTTCGGGTCAACTGTTTGTAATGCCTTATTAAACCAATCGGGGTAAGTGTCCTGTAATGATTTATCCTGTTCGGGAAGTGTTGCACCGTCAGCGGGGGTTATTCCTGCAATATTATATTTGAAAGAAGATTTGCCATAAACCATTAACCAAGCCCTTTTATTAGCGTCATCATTACCAACAATCGACATTTTTGGCGGATGTGGGGTTAAAAATGCGTCATCCTTTATAAATGAATTTTGAACAAATCTATAATAAACTGTTTTATTATTGTAAGTATATAAACCATCTGGCTTATGTACACTTGAAGATGTATCACCTGCCATTAAATAGTTTCCGTATTCACTTGTTACTACCTCTTGCATACACATTTTACAAGTATATGGAGTTACATCTCTGTTCCATTCTTTTGTTATTGTTATAGTTGTAAATTCAAATGAATTTAATGAAAAATCATTTTCATCACTTGTTAATTGTTCATTAGAAATCAATACATTTTGTGTTGCTAATTCTTGTGCAAGTGTATTTAAGAAATTTTCTGGCAAATATGTATTACCATTTCCGTCAACGGTTGTGGGTATTAACGCACTCATTGCGTCAGCTAATTCATCACCGCTGTTTTTATAACTGTCACCGTATGCAAACGGTAAAAGTGCTTTACTCAAATGTGTCCAAAATTCTGGATTATCGTTGTACCACTTCACGCCCTGAGCAACTCCACCTAAAGCCGCCAAACCGCCAAAAACAGCGTCTTTCATTGTTACGCCTGCAATAGTCGCACCAACCTTACCCGCGGCGGTTGTGGCGGCTGCATTTGCCCCACTTGTAAGCGTTGACGTTAAAGCACCCGTTTCACCTGTAACAGTTTCTACAGTTGTAACAGCGTTTGCGCCCGCGGCATACTGTGATGCGTAAACGCCCGCGGTTGTGTCAGCAGCTTCTGACGCGGTTTTATAAATAATTTGCCCGTTTGCATTGTTAATAACCATGAACGGATCGCCCGCAACGTCATATAAAACTTTCGTACCTTCTGGAAGATATTCGGCGGCCAAATCAGCAAACGCCGTTCCACCCTGTTCGGCGTAAAGTTCCGCCGCGCTTTTTCCTGTTTTTTGTGCAAGCCATTCGAGAACGTCCCATTGTTCCGTTGTTGCCATAATTTAACCCCCCGCGGTAATAAGAATAAATTTTCCGCCGTCATTAAAACCACCGCTGAAATTTAAAATTGTATTATAAGAACGGCTGTCAATAACATAACTCCCGTCATTCAAATATAAATTTGAATTTCCTTTATTTTGCTGTTTGTCAATAATTGCGGGCATTTGCTTTATTTGTGATTTATAAGTTTCCAAAACGTCAACAGCAAGACGCGCCCGCCATAAACCATTTCTAACAGCGGTAAATTCATTTATAAAATAATACCTGTTAAATTCGGGAATAAATGCGTAATTATACCCTGTTGGGTTTGCGTGTTCTATCAGAATTTCGGGGTTAACAACATTTGTTTCACCGCGTAATGTTCCCGTCATTTCAAACTTACCCGAAAGAACTTTACTAACGCGGTTATTTTCAGAACTGTTTATATATAAATCAATAACCATGTTTTTCACCTGTCTAATTGATTAGACGAACAGGGAACGTTTCACGTAAAACATTCCCTGCCGTCATTATTGACAATCATCATGCAATGAAGAACACAACCGCGTTTTCATTGAAATCATTGAAATATCCTGCATCAAACTTGAAAAAGTTGTTAGTAAATTCGCCTTTCGGGTTGTATGCGGTTGTAACACGACGATTAAGATTTGTTACACCGCAAGCGTCACGGTCAAACATAGCCGCAAGAATACCGCCCGCCTTTACCGTCTTACTTGACGGGGTTGTAATGTTAATCATTGACGTATTTTCAAATGCGTAATTGTTGCCGCTTCCCTGCCAATAAGGAACGGTTTCAGCGTTCGGAAGTGCCGTATACTGTTCGTTGAATGTATCAGACTGAAGATAAACGCCCGCCGCCTGTTTGAACTCTGAAAGCATTACAACCGTCAGCATATCACGCGGTGTAAATCTGTCTTTACCCCCAATATTGAACAATTTTGAAATCTTTGAAAGCCTGTCAATATAAAGCCCCATATTCAGAGCGCAAAATCTGATAAATTCGGGGTTTGTAATTGCCTTGTCAGCAGTAATAGTTGTTCCAAATCTGTCATTGTACAGTTTCAGAAGATTTACCGCACGAACGCCCGATTTTGTAGAATAATCAGCGTCGGGATATTCCGAAATAAGCGTTTCACCAATAAGATTGTTAATAGTGCGTGAAACAAGACTATCAATCTTAATTGTCATTGACTTATCAATAGCATTGTAAATCATGCTGATAAATCCATTTAACTGAGCCGCATTGCTGAAACTTGACATAACCTGTCTTTCAGTAATTGACATTTCAATTTCAAATGTAACACGCTTGTTAAAGAATTTAGCGGAAACATTCGGCTTATGAAAAATGTTCGGGTTATATTCCGTGCCGTCTGTCAGTTCCCACGACGAATTTTCAACCGCTTCGGGTAATGACTCCATTGTAACCTTTTCAAGTACACTCCCATATTCCCAACCATCACGCAATACAGACGGAACAGAACCGCTATACTTACGGTCAACAAATACAACGCGCCCAATATGGTCAATCAATGACTTAACATAATTATCAATATCAGTTGTGTCAAGAATCTGTTTACCAACATCAACGACGTTTGATAAATCCTCAGCAATAGGCGTTGCCTGCTCTCCAAGAATTTCTCCCGTAACGCTGTTCATTAGTGTAGCAATCTGTTTAACTTCCATGATATTTACCTATCCTTTCATTTTAATATATAGATAATGCAATATATTTGCATATATCTAACATAACAGTTTCTATAAATTTCCATTTCCACAAATCTATTTCACCTTGTATCATTTGGAAATTTGTAGTTACTCCAATATTGCCGTGTCGGTGTAGTTCGCGGGTTATTTCCCCCGTTTCGCTTCCCGTCGTTTTAATGCTATCTGTTGCGCTGTCTGTACTTTCAACCGTTCGCCCGTCTGTTACTGTTCCCGTATGTTTATCGGTATTTGTTCCCGTTTTCGCATCTGTTTCTGTTCCTGTCGTTGCTTCCGTCGTTTCTGTTGTTGTACTTGCAGTACTGTTTGCGGTTTGCGTTGCTTTCGCCGTTGCGCTGTTACTGTCAGCATTTACCGCTGACGTTGAATTAAAACCGAATAAAGAATTTTCACCGCTTGAATTGCTGTCATTGCTTCCGGAACTGTCAACCTTTCCACTTTCAGAAACGTCAGTTTTAACAGTTGTATTATGAGTTACCGTGTCGGTTTCTCCCAGTTCATGCGCTTCGGTTTCATTAAATGTTCGTGTTAAATTGTCGGTTGTGCTGTTCTTTCCGCTTTCGGTTTTTTCGCTTGTTCCGTTTGTTGTGGTTGCGTTGTTCGTCGTTTCTGTTTCGTATGCGTCAGTATTTTCAATCGGGTTATATTCAGCGGTATTCGCTTTATATAAATGTTCCCAACTTGATCTATTAACAGCATACAACATTGAAGAAATACGCGTTATATTATCTTCTGAAACGCCAGTTTCCGTGTCAAAATGTTCAATCAACGGGGCGGCTAATCTTTCGCCGTAACGCGTCATAAACAGTAAATCCAAATCAGCGGCATTAAAATCATCTTTCCAAATGGGGGCGGTAAAATGTGAAAAGATACCACCGCCAATATACGCGGTTGGTAGTGCATCATTCAACGTTCTTTTCTTCACTTCTGTCATTTTCTTCACCCCCTTCATTATTGTCTAATTGATTAGACAACGCCGCTTGTTCTTCTTTTTCGTTATCTTCCCACGCCGACGCAAGCGAAACCGAAATATTTGTTTCAAACATTTCATTGATTTTATTAACGGCGGTTTTTCTTTCCGTCAGCATTTCATCAATCAGCGGTACAAGTGCATCATTATTCATCTGACTTTCATTACTGTTAATTGCTTCACGTTTCATATTGTAATTAGCTTGCAAGCCAATTTCATTATAAAGTGACGCTTTCAAATACTGTTGCAATTCAATTAAGTCAGTTATTGCTGTTGCCCCCGCCTGTCTAGTAGGTTGAACTTTGATACCGTCAAAAAATGCACTTTCGCCAACAATAGCAATTTCACCGTCTACTAATTTTCGCACATATTCTTCCGCACTTCTTTTTGTGTTATCGTCTGACGCTGAAATAACAGAAGTTGCGCGGGCGGTAATTGTTGCCATTTTAAGCGAAATAACATTTTCAGCCATTAACGCCGCATATTTGTTCAACATAGGAATTAAACCAATATTAGCCGCATCATTGTAACATAACACGCCGTCAACATCGATTTTATACGACTTTGAAATATTTAACGCGGGGTTAGCAACCGTATACAACGTAGGTATATAATATGCGTTTAGTTCTCCACCAATACCGCCCGTAAACGCATATAAATTGTTATCAACCTTTGTTATAAATGCGTTGCCATTTACCTGTAAATAGTATTCAAGCCATTTTTGCGGTAATGTTTCCGGAAGTCCTTCCCACTTAAACATTGATTGCGTACGGGTTAGAAAATAACGAATATATGCGTCAATTAGTTTCTTTTTGTCAAATGCATCAGCAACGTTAAATGTTGGAAATAATAGTTTTTCACTCATGTTTTATAAATCCTTCCAACCTTTCCGTTAATTTCGTTATGGCTAACGTATTATTTTCAAGTGATTTCATCACTTCCTGCATTTCTTCACTGTGATTGTTTTCAACTTTATACAATATGTAAACCATAATCAACGTCATTACAATAGGAAAACCAACGGACGAAATAGCCTGTATTACAAAATTGTAATTTTCCATTGCTAACCCCCTTTCATGTTTATTCTTATTGCTTCAAGTATAAAGTAACAAACTTAAAATAAAATGTAAATACATTGCCGCTATTTCTGTCAATCTTTCCGCGTATACGTGGCGTGTTCGGGGCGTGCTCGGGGCGTGTCTAATTCGATTAGAAAATTTAAGTTGGCAGCAAGTAGGGGGG
>CADBUP010000169.1 GCA_902797885.1 uncultured Ruminococcus sp. | reverse complement strand
TATGCAGGGCTTACTACTAGACCCGAATATGCCGGTAACTCCTGAAGTGCCTGAAGTAGCCCAGCCTACACCTATGGCTGGAGACCCGAATGCTATGCCTCCTGAAGCTGGAGGAATGATGCCTCCTCAAGGCCAACAGCCTCCTATGCCCCCTCAGGGTGGAATGATGGGAGCTGGAAGCCCAGGAGAGATGCTGATGGACCAACAAATGGCTGAGCCTGCCCCAGCTCCTGCTGGAATGGCTGGTGGCTCTGCTCTAAACGGATTATTAGGATAAGGAGAAAGGAGAATATATGAGAATACCTAACCCTATAGCTACTACCACCACGGAGGCTTATCTAGCCTATAGAGCTGGATTTCTAGCCCAGGCTGACCTAAAGGAGAAGCTGTACCACCCATATCTGCATATTGATGGCTGGCTGGCTTATTGGACTGGATTGACTGATACTTACCCGAATAACGGAGTGCCTTCTGGAAAGAACCTATTTAATAAAGCAGACTACTTGATAGGAGGGCTACTTACTGATGGGAGTATAGATGCTTCCTATGTTAATACCGCCGTAAGTGGCTTTATAGAGGTTAGCCCAAATACTACTTATGTGGTGTCTCAAAGGAGCAGATGGGAACTTATTGGTCAATATGATGAAAATAAAAGATGGATAGGGAGGTCCACCCAAAACCCATTGACTACTAATGCAAGATGCCACTATATAAGGGTGGGATTTGGTATTGAGGATTTGCAGACTTTACAGGTTGAAGAAGGGAGTACTGCTACCGAATATGAACCATTTAAGGCTGGGGCGGAATGCTTGACTGATGAAGAAGCCTATATCGCTTATCTGGCTGGTGTTACTTCTGAGTACCCTGAAGCCCTAAAAGACCCTGCTGATGTGAGAGTTGCGAGCTATTTGAGATACCTTATCTCTGCTAGATTTGGCAGACCTGATTATCCTGTAACGAGAGAGGAGCTTTATCTGTCTATGATGAAGCCCGCATTTATCCCCAGTGGAGACCCTAGCTCTGAGATTGAGCTTGATGGTACTGTAGAGGCTCCGTTTGTGGATGTAAAGATGTATGGGGATAGTTCCCAGAATACTTATAGTGGGAAGAGCCTAATCAATTGGAAGGCAGGCTCATCACAAGATATTACTATAAAACAAAATTATGATGGTTCAATTAGCATATCAGGTGCACCGTCCACGACGTATCCGAATATCACGAATAGACCTTCAGTCAGTTTACCAGCAGGAACCTATACTATATCCATTGGAAATGCAATCCAAAGTGTTGTCAATATTGCTGGGACATACCAAGGGTCAAATAGAACCGCACTTTCCACAATTCCAATTGGCTCAACTAGTGCAACTATTACAACTACTGACACATTGGTAGAGATTGATTTATGGTTTAGTGCTGTAGTTGGAACCGCTGTTCATTTCACTATTTAGCCTATGGTAGAAACAGGGTCTACTGCTACTTCCTATGAGCCTTATGTTGGTGGCATAGCTTCCCCTAACCCAGATTATCCACAAGAAATCCAGACCGTGACCGGTGAGCAGATGGTGAGCGTGAGTGGGAAGAATTTATGGAGTTTTAACACAGGAACATTTACAAATAACTCTGGTAGTGGAACATTATCAGAAACACACACTGATAATACCGTCACACTAACCGCTCTCAAAAATACGGGAGCACAGTTTGTTACTTGGTACACATCAGAATTAGACCCCTCTAAAATCTATACTGTATCTGGGAAAGCTAAAAAAATAGTTAAAGGAACATCTGGTGGTCCATATATCAGAATGAACTATGCGTATTCTGATGACGCTTCTACTTGGAGTTCAGTATCATCTGTTTATAATAACACCAATCCAACACAAGGTACAGAATATTCATTTTCTGTTTCTGTATCAGGTCATAAGTATTATAGATTTAGGATTTATAATAACACAGATGCCCCTGTTACAGTTGGCGAACAAACATCTTATTATGAGTTACAACTTGAGGAAGGGTCAACTGCTACCGATTACGAACCCTACCAATCCCAATCCTACACCATAGACCTCGGCTCTATCGAACTCTGCAAGATTGGGGACTACCAAGATTATATCTACTATGATAAAGGGGATTGGTATTTACATAAAGAGGTTGGGAAACAATTGCTAGGCGATTTAGGGTGGTATTCCGCCAATACATTGGATGCTGACTATAAAAAAATGGGGACCAATGGATTAAGTGGGGTGTATGTCATTCCGCAAACCAGTACAGATATATTATTAGCATATTGTTCTCACTATTTTGCTAAAAGCGAAGCGAACCTAAACCGCCAAATAATGGGTGTAAGTGGGAGAACCGGTGGCGCAGAAATTTTTATTTATGACCCAGATTACAATACCAGCTCCAGTGCGTCCAATTTCAAAACTTGGCTCAAGAACAACAATGTAGTGCTTTACTACGCTCTTGCAAACCCAACCGACACTCAAATCACGAATGAAAAC
>CADBUP010000168.1 GCA_902797885.1 uncultured Ruminococcus sp. | reverse complement strand
TATTGTTATTGTGTGATGTTGGATTGAATTGGTTGTTAATTGGTGATGTTGGATTGAATTGGTTGTGAATGATTGTCACTGGGTTGTGGTGCGGGTCTGTAGTATTGATTGTTCTTATTTGGGTGGGATTTGGGTTTATGATTTGAGATTGATTAGGGGGTATGGGAGATTGTCTTGCATGAGTGGTGGGTTCTGTCCTCCTATGAGTGGATTGATTAGGGGCGTGGGGATTGAGTAATCGGCTGGCTTAGTATGGGTTTACTGGGTTATTGGGTAGAGCGGGGTTATGTGATTGGTCGTTGGCGAGTTTCTGTTGGTTGAGTGATGTTCCTTGGGATGGGTTGGTGTTGGGATTCCTTATGTAACTGTTTGAGATTGAGGGGATGGGTGGGGGTTGGTTGGCGTTTGGGATTCTGTTCCGTGTGGGGTTATGAGATTCTGGTTGGGTTTATGGGAATGATTGTTGGGTCTTAGCGTCTTGTATGCGGGTTGGTGATGGACGAGTGGCGTTGTCTGTCTTGGGAGTCGTTGGTGAGATTTTTCTTGGTGGGTTGATGGTCGTGGGGTATGAGTTCTTTATGTCATGATGTGAGTCTAGGGGGATGGGGTCATTGTTAGAGCGGGGTTTGTTCTTTGGCATTAGATTCTGGTGATGATTCTGGATTGGGGTTGAGATGGTGGAGACGATGTTCACCGGGATCAGGGGACGTATTGACTCTCATGCGGGGTTGGAGCTGGGTTTTAGGTTGATCGTGTTGTTGGTGGGTGTGCCTGTGTTTGTGATTCGTTGGGTGTTTGTGGTTGTGTCTGTTAGATGCATGGGTGGGTTCATGTGATCTCTGATGGTCTGGATGGTTGTGTTGGGGAGGGATGTCTTGTATGATGTATGGGTAGAACTGGGTTTCTGGCTGGGGGATAGCGGTGATGATTATGTTTCTTGTATGGGTGGGGACTGGGAGTGTGATCGCAGTAGATTCGTGTTGCGATAACGGTGTTTCAGACTCGAGAATTGGGTCGGTTGGGATGGGGTGTAGCGAGAGCGGCCGTGTGGTGAGTTAATGTGGCTTCGGTTTTAACTGGGTTCGCGTGGTTAACCTGCTGGTCAGGAGTCTAGGTAGTTGAACTGTGATAGAGTTAATCATTGCAATGCACTTAGAGCTGTTGTTGGTGATGGGTGTTATTACTGGGGTTCGTTTGTTACTGGGGGTTAGGTGGATTTAAGATCTTATGAGTGGGTTTGTGTTCCTGGGTTCATTGAATGGGATGGGTTGGTGTTTCTTCTTTGACTTGATTCATTGGGATTGAGATCGATTCTTGTGGGTTGTTGTTCCAGTGTTCTTTATAATGGACGAGTGTGATTTATAGTGATTGGGGATCATTTTCTAAGCAGACAGAACATGGCCTGTTAGACAGACTGGCGCGGCTTCATGTTGTGATCGTCGTGTCTTGTTTGTTTAGTGACGTGCCCCTCCACGTTGGGTTCGTTAACTTAATCGTGGGCTTAGTGTCATCGTTGATGCGGTCTTGATTGCTTAGATCAATTCATCAATTCATGGTTGTTGGGGTATTCTTAAAGGCTCTCTTAAAGGTTGATTAGGTTCAGGATCAATGTAATGACATGCGTCTCATCCTAGTTGAATTGATGGAGGCTGGGGGATCTGTTGAAACGGGGGATTCATTGGGATTGGGTGGGTTGCCTGATGGGTTGGGTCATGGTTTAGACGTATTGACAAGTGGTGTTGGTTCTCTTTGTTATAGTCGTCGTGAATTGGGTCTATCATTGGTTCTATCATTGGGAGTCTTGGGGTGGTGACTCATGGTGGCTACCTATACGGATTGCAGGTGGGTTGCGGGTCTGTGATAATGCCTAGAGTGAGATCAGAGTCGATGGGGAGGGTTCATGTGAATTGGATCGGTGTGTGCTTGCAGTCTCATCAAGAGGCGGTCTCTGTGATTTAGGGTGACTTGGTTGTGGGGTCATGGCTTATAGTAATTGTGGTTTGGGTCTTACTATGTGAAGTTACTCGTGGGTTACCCGTCGAGTGGGGTGAGTTTTCCATCATGCCATGGGATTTGGATGCTCTTATGCGGAGCTGTTGGATGCACGGAGGCGTTAAGGTCAAGGTGGGTGGTAGCTCACGGGAGAGTTAGGGTCAAGATTCCGTTCAAGCGGTGCTAAGACTCGGGTTCAAGGTGTCGGGTTCTATGCTCTATGTGGTGTTGGTTTCTTCTTACTCTTCAGGTTCGGTCTCCTGCCGGGGTGGGGTATTCGTGGGGTAAGAGGATGTGGGGACAGTGTAGACCACAGTCTTTGTCAGACGGGGGTCTACTCATTACAGTGGTGAGGCTGGGGTCAGGACTACTGGTTCTTGGGATGTGGGTTACTGGTTGGTGACTGGGTCCCGTGCGACACGCGATCTAATTATTGGTGAAGAAGTTGGCTGTTAGTCATTTGTCCTTGTGGTCTTGTGCTGGTTGAAAACCTCTCGGATTTGGTCATTGTTGATGCAGGGGTTGCAGACTCCGAGTGGGACGTGGACGCTTGGTACGGAGGAGTAAGGCGTGAGGTTCTTGGCTTG
>CADBUP010000167.1 GCA_902797885.1 uncultured Ruminococcus sp. | reverse complement strand
TTGATATATGGTATGGCAATGTTAAAATTATTTTGATTATTTATTTTCTAAGTCTTCTAAACGGTGTTCAGACACCTTTTCGCGGTTGTTCAAGACTGCCACATCCCTTTCAAGCTTGTAGGTGCGCTCGATAATGTTATTGTGCTTGTGTACCTGCTCCTTAAGCTGAGTTATCTGTTCGGTCTGAACCGCGTTGTGCTTATCAGGCTCCGAAAGAATCTTCTTGTTCTGACTGTTGGCGTTTATGATACAAACTGTTATTGCCGCCGCTGCCGATATAATTGCGCCTATTATCGTCTGCATCTCTACACCCCGCAATCCACGCGCCGCGCCGTCTGATAATAGTATCTCAGCTTGATTTTATTAACTTCCGCGCTTGCCATTGCATTTTCGGCAACAAGATAAGCGTTTGAGGTCGCGTTTTCGTTAAGCAAATCATAGTATTTATCGCCGAATTTATAGTAAATTCTGTTGCCGCCGTTTACAATACTGTCCTCAACATATGTCCCCGCCAGATAGACCGAATCGGGCGTGTACGCGTCTGCTCCGTAGATAACGCTGCCGTTTGATATGTTGTGAACGTTCGGCGGCAGGTCGCCGATTTGATATGTTTTTAAGACTGTATCGGCGTCCGCGTCCGTTCCGAAGCGGAAGTACCCCTTTTGATTCGCAAATCTGTACGGAATACGGAATTTAATTAAAAACGTTCCGTTGTTGCCGACCGTCACCTGGTCTATGCCAAATATCTTATCTGTTGTATTAAAATCTTCGGATGTCATCGCAAGGCAGGTCACCTGCGTATTTGCGCCCGCGTTTGTGACGTTTCCGATGACGATTGCAAGCCCCGTGTTATCGACTGTGAGGGTTGAAATATTAATCACACTCGCGCGGTCGGCGAAGACATACACGGGCGATATCGCCATACAAACGGCAAGAAATACGCCGAAGAATCGTTTCAAATGTTTACTCATTTCAGCACCGCCTTTCCGTCTTTAAACTCCACAGTGCCTATCTGCTCGCCGAGGCGGTAAAGCTTAATCGAGAGGTTGTCCGTGTCGCTGAACACAAGCGGAATCGCCTTTATGCTTCCGTTGGGAAGCAGCATTTTGTCGACCTCTGCACCGTTTAAGTACAGTTCCGCAATGTCCGCCGACAGCTCATCGGGAACATCAAGCGTCATTTCCGACACATACTCGTTAACCGGATGAATGTCATAGTTTATGTTTACTTCTTTGTCAGCGGCGGGGTTTGTCGCAATCAGCGCAGTTGCCGCAGCGGCGGCAGCGACCGCGCCGCCTATTGCCTTTGTCCTTTTCTTCATAAAACATTTTCCTTTCTATTTTTAATTCTGCATTAATATCAGCTTTCCCATTCTCGCTTTGTCGGTCTTAACCGTCACTTTCGCTTTTGCCTCAAGCACCGTATCATCATCACGATAAAACTTAATCAACGGCTCGCCGTCAAGAATCGCGGGCGCGGTTACAAATGCCTCGTCTGCGCCGATAAGCCTATCCGTTATCTCTTTGCCGCCGACAAACAGCCGCCAACCGCTTGCCTCTATCGGGTATTCAAGGCTGATTCTAAGCCCTCCCGATACAGTGCCGACATAGTTCATCATCGCAAATGTTCCTACGTTTTCGGATAAAAGTGCGGTTTTCACCTCGCCGATAAGCGCGATTAAAAGACCGTACTCGTCCGTCGATTTTATAACGTCATCACTGATTATACTCGGCTCAACCCTGAGTTCAAACTTCTGCGCGGTCAGCTGTGTTCCGTCAAATATCTGCATTTCACAGATAACCGTACCGGGTACAGCAACGGTGTTTGAAGCTATGTCAAATACCGCCGTGCCGTCTTTGACGCTCCCTACGGTCTCGGTGTATGTTCCGTCGGGCTTTAAGCAGTTTAAAACAACCGTTGCGCCGTCGGGAATCTCTACCGCCGCGCCCGAATTTTTAAGCGATACCAAAAACCGATACGCATTATCCCCTTGACCTATCGGTATATATTGAACCGTGCGGCTGTTTCTTGATATCTCCGCCGTGATTGGTATTTGTATCTGCATCTTTGTCAGCTCCCTTTCAATGCGTCAATCGCAGCTTTAAGCTCGTTTATTGCCGCAACTATCGAGGTTTTCTCGGTTGTTGTAAGGTTAGAAAGACTTCCAACCGCCTTCACAGAATCATCGACATACTTTTTTGTTGCCGGATGATAATCCGACGTCGGCGTAAACGGTTGGTTGGGGACAGTAGTCCGAAGAACGGAAGTGTTTGTTGCCTTTCCGGCAAGA
>CADBUP010000166.1 GCA_902797885.1 uncultured Ruminococcus sp. | reverse complement strand
TTAATACTTGTTTCGTATAGTTATTTACTCTACGAAAAGGGTGGTGAAATTTAGAAAATGGAAGCGTCGCATAACCTTTTCCTTTCGGATGACGAGAAAGACGAGTTTATAGAGGCTTTAACTCCACAGCTATCTCTGCTTCGTGCGAAAGCTGATGTTTCACAGGAACAAATAGCCAATCTTGTTGGAGTCTCACGGCAAACTTATGGCGCAATAGAGCGTAAAGCCAGAAAAATGTCATGGAACACTTATTTATCGCTGATATTATTTTATGACTATAACAGAAAAACTCATAAAATAATAAGAAAATTATCAGCATTTCCACATACCCTGATAAAACGTTTCAACGATGGTGATGAACCGCTTGATCTTGAATTAGGGTTATTATTTAAATCTGACAAGGAAAATATACTTGATTCCTTAGATGAAAGAGCAATTTCGACAATAAAAACTGTATTTATGGTCGAATACTCACGCTGCAATAACGTATCAAGTGATGCGGTCATTAAAATGTTTGAGGGTCTCGAATTTTCTCCGCCGTCAAATAAAAGAAATCCGGATGTGATGGATGCGTTAAAAAGAATAAGGGAGCGGTAACAAAACTTAGGTATGAAAAGACAAATTAAAAATAAGGTTAAGCTTTTTGTGAAAAAATACAAAATTGAAGATGTTTCTTATTTCTCGCTGAAAAATGCAGCAAAAGAAATGGGATATACAATTATCGAGTTTAATCACATATCAAATGAGAAGAATGTTCAAATAATAATCGATAGTTTGAATATCCAAGAGATTGCAGCACGTTCAAAAGGATTTACATATGCCGACAAAAACTATAGATTGATATTTATAAACGAAAACTTGAACGAAAGCGAAAAGATTTTAGTGTTGTCACATGAGCTCGGCCATATATTTTGTTCACATCTGAATTCAGAAACGGTTATAGGTAGGGATGTGAGAGAGGAATATGAAGCCAATGAGTTTTCACATTACTTGTTAAATCAAGGTGCTTGGCAGAAATGTCATCGGGCTTTAGTCAAAAACAAGAGAATGGTGATTGCGGCTTTGATTGTTTTGGCAATTGTAACATCGCTGTTCAGTGCGGCGGCAATCTATAAAAAAGAACAATCATACTACGACAATTATTATATCACCGAAACAGGATACAAGTATCACAAGAAGGGATGTATTTTTATAAAGAATAAAACAAATATAAGAAGATTAACTAAAGAACAATACGAAACTGGTAAGTATACAGCTTGTAAAATGTGCTTGCCGGATGAATAATAAACGCTTTGGGGGAATTTTAAATGATAAAAAGATTTTGCTGCGCGGTCCTATCGTTGATGGTATTAGTATCGATTTGTGCAATTTTTGTAAATGCTGAAGATAATAATCATAAGTCTATAAAAAAAGTAGTTAGTATTGTTTACGATGATTCAGGAAGTATGAATAACAAAAATGAAGATTGGGCATATGCGAGTTATTCGTTACAAAATTTAATTGGGCTGTTAAATAACCAAGATGAATTAAGTGTTGTAAAAATGTCTAACCCTAATAATGTGATTGACTTTGATCTCTCCAACGATGCCAGAAATAGTAGTATTAAAGATGTTGAAATGTGGAGCGCTCCAGGACAGACAACTCCATTTTCTGCGGTAAATACGGCTGCTGACTGGATAAAAGAAAGAAAATCCGGATATTCGGAAACTCAAAGTGTAGAATTTTGGTTCGTAATACTTACTGATGGTGCATTTGAAAGTGGGTATCCTGATAATATGCCAGGATATCTTAGTGATTTAAAGGGTGCTATGGGCAATAGTAAATTTGAGAGCATTTTTGTAGCCATAGGAAACGACGTGCCTGCTAATGCAAAAAATGACTGGACGAGTGTTGCCGGTAATCATTTAATTACAGCATCTAATAGCGAAGACATATTAAATGCTATGTCGGAAGTTTCAGGACTCATATTAGGTCAAGGCGGCAAAAGCACAATGATAGACGTTTCGGAAAGTGCAGATAGAAAAAGTATTTCGTTTAATACTTCATTTCCTTTAAAGAAGTTTATAGTTTTTCAGCAAAATCAAAATGCGAACGTATTATCAATTGATGCTGACGGGGTAAATGCTGAGGTTACGGCAGATTTCTGTGCCAATAAACCTGGGAATGCCTCGATTACATCCAGAACAATTCATTGTGAAAGTACAAATGGTGATTATATTCCAGACGGTAAAATTACAATTAATTTTGACTCCCAAATTGATACTGGAAGTAATAAATTTAAAATTTTGACAGAATCAGCAGTAAACGTGGATTTAAAAGTATTGGACAAGTCCGGAAATGAAATATCAGATATAAACAACAATGATTTGGTTGAAGGCGATTTGGTGGAGTTTGAAGCAAGGATAACCAGTCGTATAGATAATTCTCCAATTAATCTCCAGAATTGGGCAAATGATTTATCTGCACAGCTTATTGTAAATGATCAAATTGTCAAAATGTCATATGATTCAAATAATAATGCATTTTATGGTTCGTTTAACATAACTGGAGGCAGCAATATTGCATACGCAATAGTTGCATTACCGGGTTATTTTAGAGCAAAATCCGATGTTCTAAATATCTATCCTATTGAGGTTATAGATAATCCAACAACTGACGTTTCTAACAATGTAATTAACGTCACATATAAGTATTGTTCAGAATATGAAGAAGTCGCCTCTTTTACGTATACGATATCTGGCGGAACAATAAATGGAATATGCGATTTTAAATTTAATAATGTACCGAAAGGTATTACCGCAAGTGTGAATGGCGTTTTTGTAAATGAAGATGGATGTGTATCGGTGAAAATACATAATGATATTCCTGCAGATGTTAAATTTTATCGGAATAAAGATTATAAAGAAACGGAATCATCTAGAATTACAATTGATGTTACCAGCAAGCAGTATGTTTTGGAATGGAAAAAAGATTCTATTACAGAAATAATTTTAAATCCGACAAAAAGAAATATTACTTTAGAATCCGTAAACTATAAAGAGTCGGATGATTTAAAATTAAACAATTTTAACGGTAAAATTATATACTATGTTTCTGTCATGGGAAATGATGAATATTTAAGTTCGGAAGAATTAGAATCATTGAACATGACGTTTAATAAAATAAGAGGAATATCATTTATTAGTGAGATTGTCGAATATAACGGAAGAAGTGCATTACAAATTAAATGCAAAAAAAAGTTGCCTGAAATTTTTGTAAAGACAGGAAACATTAATGCTTGTGTTTTTGCAAAAACAATATACGACGAACAGTCTGAAAATGTATCAATTCCTTTCCGTATAAATGATAGCCTTACAAAATACATAATGCCGCTATTGCTTTTAATAATTATGTTATTGCTGTTAGGACATGCACCGGGAATAAAAAATAGAATTTATAACAATAAATATCATATTCTGGTAAATGACGAGGCAGAAGAAATTTACGTAAAACCATTTACTCGTTTTGTTCCTTTTATTTCAGAAAAAGGTTCTGCAAGTGATTTGGCAGTTGTTGCAACATCAAATAAAAATAGAATCTCAATAAAAAATAACTTTTATAATGAGCAAGATGTCTTTATTGATGGGGAAAAGAAAGAAAAAAATGTTTCTAAATTTGATTTGCCGCTTGGATCTGAGTTAAAGATTATAGAGCCGAACAGAGAGACAAGATACGAGTATTGCAACTCAAAGAATGATGATTCATTTGGTGACGATTTTGATAAATTTTGTGATACAGATGATATGTTCGGGGAATATACCGAAAGTACAACATCGAATAGTATTTCTGATGATGAATTTTTTAGTTAAAAGGAGATATAAAAATGAATGATAATTACAAGAATGTACCAGCATTATTAATAGGACTGGGAGGTATTGGTTCGGAAATTGTTGACAACGTTTATGGGCGATTAAAGGATTCGGGAATGTCTGAAAATGTAGAGGCGTTGGTATTTGATACCGATATAAATTCTCAGAAAGATTTAAAAAATATAAATGCGGAATGTAAAATTCAAACAAGCACAGATAAAACTGTTAAATTCGCGTTAGATAATGATTCTACAGCAAGGGACTGGTTTCCCACACATCCATTAGTAGAGAAAATGCAAATGTTAAATGGAGCTGGACAAATACGAGCTGTATCACGTTTAGCGTTAAGATCTGCAATGAAGGCGGGCAAATTAAATCCTGTTTCTGCCGCAAAAGAACGATTATTTAAACTTGGAAGCGGCGCAAATGAAAAGGGACTCCGGGTTATGATTGTTACCTCTATGATGGGAGGAACAGGTTCCGGCATGTTTTTGCAGATTCCATTATATATAAGAGAAATATTTGAAAGTCAGTTTAGTACAGATAAAATTGAAATTCAAGGAACATTTATACTTCCGGATGTTCTTAAGGGATCTATTACACCGGAACAAACTGAAAATGTGTACGCCAATGCATATGCTTCAATGAAAGAATTAAATGCAATGATTATGTCGTTGGGGGGAGATGGTTCCAGCATAAATCTTGAGTATAAACCGAACCAGCTGAATTCAGAAGGAATGCGAGATATTGCTCTTAAGGATTGGCCATACGATTACTGCTATTTTTACGATAAAGAAGATACCAAAGGCAGAGTCTTAAGCGGATTCAAAGATTATATAAACATGATTGAGAATAATTTGTATTTACAAGTTTTTGGTCCTATTTCTGATCGTATGTATTCTAATTTTATTAACGAAATGAGAGGAACAATCCGAAAAAACGGCAGAAATATTTATGGAGGTATTGGATCTGGTGAACTTAGTTATCCTTACGATGATATAGTGGATTATTGTGTTTATAAAGTGTTAGCCGGAAGTCTTGATAATCAGCTTCTTAAAATAGATCAAATATATCGTTCGGAAATGGACAAGTATAACAGAAATATACAAAATGGAATTGATGATCAGATGCCTGACCGCGAGAATGTTTATATAACAAATTTTGAATCATTGTGTACGATGGATAATTTCTTTAGTCAAATAAAACGGGCTATGACAGAATACGATGATAATGATAATGAAGTAAGCGATAATATCAAGAAATTACAGACGCGTATAAATGAAGAAATATTGTCTATTTATAAAAGTGATGAAGAATTTCGGGAAAAGGCAAGTGCTTGTTATATTAAACCTGGATATTTTACAAATGTACCTGCCGAAAAACTTAGGAGTATAGTGTCAAATTTAGAGACTCGTTTCAGAGATTTTCGTATTACAACGGAAGCGAAGGCTCAAAACAAAGCTGAGGCAAAGGCTAATGCTGATTGGGGTGTGTATGCTGAAACTGATAAAAGCATTTTAAATGATTTTCTAAAATATAAAGATACCTTTGTGAATTCTGTTGGAATACGTTATATGTTATACAAACTTCACAAAAATTTAAAACAGGCCAAAATTGAATTAGATGAAAAACTTGTAGATATATCAAATAAGCTTAAACGTGGTGAAGAGAGGCCATTTACTTCGCAAAGCGGCGCAGGAATTGATGCTGTAAAAAAAGCCGAGGAAGTTATTAAAAGTAAAGGGTTTTTGGGGAAAAACTTTAAGAATTTTAAAGAAGATTACTCCAGAAAGGTTAGTGGACATTTTAAACTGTTGGAATCTTTCTGCATTGAAAGCCTAAAATCCGCTTATTACGAACAAAGTATTAAGCTGTTGGAGGTATTAATTAGCGAATATGAGAATATGTTCGGAAGGCTTGCTGATCAAAAGTATGAAATTGAAAAATATATCGGAAGTTTGCTTGTAAAACATGATGATACAAAAGGTACAACCAAACAATATGTTCTCGCAAGTCAAATGTATAAAGAACAAATATGGCGCACAATTCCGGATGATGTTAAGTCAAGTATCCTCTCGGGAACACTATCAGAGGAAATGCATGCCGCATTATTTCATGGATTTCAAAAAAAGGTTAACAACAACATTGGTGAAATTGTTAGCTATGATAAACTTTTTCACGATCTCATTGTTAATAGCTGTCGCGAAAGATTACTTGCGAACAATATTGTTCGAGAAGAACTTGATATTAATATCATGCAGGCACTTGAAAGAGAGGCTGATTTTAGCGGTAAGTCAATGTCAAAACAAGACTATATTAAGGAAAGACTTAACGCACTCGCTGATTCAGTTAGTCCTTGGACCCCAAAGTCAGATAACTCAAGTGATTTTAACGTATGGGGAATAAGTAGTGATTGTAGGACGGCTACCGAATCTTCTAATGAAAAGAGTACTTTGGAAAAATTAATTGTAGATGTATCAGCAGGAAAACTTTCGGCTAATAATGTTGTGGTAAGTCCTGCTTTATCAAAAAATAGTATCATTTTTGTTACAGCAAGATATGGAT
>CADBUP010000165.1 GCA_902797885.1 uncultured Ruminococcus sp. | reverse complement strand
TAAAAGCAAAGGTACAGTTGCTAAATATGTAAGAGAGCTTGAAGATAAGTGCTTAATCTATACCGAACCTACAGAAGTAATTCTGAAGGACGGTAAGAAACGAAACGGCAACCTGAAATATACAATCCGTCCCATAAAGGATGCGCTTGAACATTTCTATCATGAGCAAATGCAGGAGAACGCTCTTGCTATGCAAAGAGAAAAGGTTGCAGAGCTGCTTAAGGAAAGCGGACTGACTCCGGTTCCTGCGGCATGAGATACAACTCAAGCAAACCGCATAAATTATTTATCGGTTTCACCGCCAATGCGACAGCAGGTTTGAAAACGATAATTTTGCGGTAAGGTAGTTACACCTCCCTGAAAGTTTAACATCTAATTGCGCCAACGCCACAGGGAGTGTAACACCTTATAATCGATAATAGGTCAAATTCAATAGAATTTAAAGAAATTTGAGACAAAAAGTTTCGAGGTAAGGTCTTAACACTACTGAAAAATTTTAGCTCGAAAAAACTCTATAAATTACAGACGATTAAGACCTAAAATTCGATTCTATGCGTATGACCAAGCCTCAAGGCAGGGTTCAGAGACAAAACAATTCGGGGTAAGGTAGGTACACCACCCTGAAAAGTTAATCTCTCGAACCGAAAAGATAAGCCCTATGGTAAGACCTTAAAATCGATTTTAAGCGCAGGTCAGAACAGAGGCATCGTAGATATTGGAAAAAGAAATGCATGGCATAGGATAATGCGCCATATAGGAAAATAAGTTACGAATGCAACATAAATGTCGTGCAATAAAAATAGCAGTGTGAAATTGGCAAGATTGCCGCCTGAAAATGAACTTAATTTGACTGAAAAATTGGCGGAATAAATTGAAGCAGGATAAAGCTTGGTGCGCTATTCGCCCCAAGCAGGCTTACATCGCCGTGCAAAGCCCGGCGGAGAACTTGAAAAATGCATCTTACGGTGCGGTTTGGGTGTGCGGTATTCCCGTCAGACCGCACCGTGTGGGCGTTTCATCAGGTGTCAAAACAGGTGTCTTCAAAATTACAAGAATTTTTGAGATTGGAGGAAAAATTATGAGTAAAGTTTTTATATCTACACGCTACTGCAAGACAGGTAAACCTGTCGGCGGTGGATTCACGGAATATATTTCAAAAAGAGATGGAGTTGATAAAACAATTAATACGAGGTACAGGTCGGAAGTGTTCACTCAATATGCTGCCGAGAGACCTGGGGTTGTAAAGATGGGCGAACATGGTTTGTTTGGTCAGGAGGACTATGTAAATCTGCATAAAGCATCGCAGGAAATATATCATCACAAAGGAATTGTCTGGGAAGAAATAATATCTCTCAGACAAACTGATGCAGAAAGGCTCGGATATGATACGCCGGAGGCATGGAGAAATCTTCTCAGGTCGAAGCAGTTTGAGATTGCATCCTACCACAGAATTCCTGCTGAAAATATGAAATGGTACGCTGCCTTTCATAAAGAGCAAGGCCACTATCATGTACATTTTCTTGTGTATAATAAGGAACCTGGCGGCGAATTTATTTGTGCAAGAGACTATGAAAGATACAAGGAGTCGCTAACCAAAACTATATTCAAAGATGAGATGCAGCAACTCTATGATGAAAGACAGTCTCTCCGAGATAAACTTGTTGAGTCCGTGAAAGAAAAAGTTGCTGAGTTCGAAGCCGACATTGGCGAAGCTCCCGATGAGTTTGTCGATGCGTTTTATGAATTGAAATTGTCTCTTGCAGGATACACCGGCAAGAAAAATTATCAGTTCCTTTCCCGTGAGCAAAAAGACAAAGTCGATGCGGTTGTAAAAGTCGTAAGCAAGGATAAAAACCTGCAAGAATTGTATCAACAATGGTGTCAGATTCAGTTGACTCTCTTGAAATATTATCGCAAGGATCCTGAAGAATGTTTCGATAGTCTGGAGAACAATCTTAATCTCCAAAAACGCTTGGCAAATGCTGTTTTAAAAGCGACTCTCTACGACAATAAGCAGAACAATTTATATACAAATACGGTCAGAGCTACACCTGTCTATGCTGACATTGTATTCAATCTCTGTAAAATGTTTGAGCAGTCGATTGACCATGACATCAAGGAAGGGTTCACAAAATCAATTGTGGATTCAAAAGAGAGAACAAAAGAATACAGAAAAGATACTGCGATGGGTATCCATCACGGGATGTAGTTAGGAGGTGAAATTACAATGAAGAAGACCAAAAAAGTAAAGATGACTTTCAATGTTACGCCGCAGGTCAGAAGACAAATTAAAAATTATGTTGAAGACCTTGGCTACAAAAGTGAGAGTGCATTTTGCGGTGAAGCTATCGAGGAATACCTCTCAAAACTTCAGTATGATAGCATAGGTACATACATGAATAAGTTGTTGGTTCAGGCTGTGGACTGTACCATAGAGCATCATGTGGACAGAGTCGCCGATATGCTTTTCAAATTCGCTGTAAGCATTGAAAAGCAAACGATGATCATGAGTGGTGCCTATACTCAGTACTACATGGAAGACATTGAAGAGATGGCAATCGAAAATGTTAAGAAAAGACATGGAAGATTGTAAAAAAACTTCGTGGACTTCCTCTCTCTTCTGTGGTATGCTTTGTGTCGCAGGAGGTGAAATAATTATGACAAAGCATATAAAAGTATTAAGGCGGTTGTTAATTCGGTTTTAGAATTAGCAATCGCCTTTTAATATTCAAATTAGCTGAAACATTGACAACAAATTTTCAAAAAGGTATTCGAAAAAATTATTCGGTATATAATATTTGAAAAGGAGTTGTTGAATCATGAATGAAATTACTAAACGCACTATTGATGCATACAAAAATCATTT
>CADBUP010000164.1 GCA_902797885.1 uncultured Ruminococcus sp. | reverse complement strand
CCTTTCGCGTTTTGTGTCAGGCAGCATAAGTGAATATTTGGACGAAGATGATGTTACTCTTTTGCGCCATGCATATAGAGCTAATAGAAAAGAATTTACACAAAGCGATGCTGTGAAGAATTTGAACGAAAAATTGAAAGAAAACCATAATTTTGAAGGTAAAACTATAAGTTTAAATTTAAGAGAAAATGAAATTGATGAGTGGAAAAATAATATGTCTATTTCATTGGATAATATACCTCTGGAAAATTCAGGATATGGAACACAAAACATGTTTAAGGCAGAGGTTTTTTTGACACAGAACACAGTAGTAGATATTTTGATTATTGAAGAACCAGAAAATAATCTTTCATATACCAACATGTCAGTGTTGATTTCAAAATTATCTGCAAGTTCAGGAAAGCAACTTTTTATTTCTACACATAGTAGTTATGTAGCAAACAAAATGGGGTTGCAAAATTTACACCTAGTTTCTGACAAAAGAACCACTCCATTCACTGAGTTGAAAAAAGATACATATGATTATTTTGTAAAATTGCCTGGATATAATACTTTGAGGGTTTTGTTGGCTAATAAGGCAATATTAGTGGAAGGACCTGCGGATGAGTTGATAATTCAGCGAGCTTATATAGATAATTACAATAAATTACCCATAGAAGATGGTATTGACGTTGTTGCTGTTGATGGTTTGGCTTTTGAACGATATTGTGAATTAGCTAAATTAATAAATAAGCCAATTACTGTTGTTACTGATAATGATAAAAGCTTTGAAAGAGTTGTTGAAAAATATAAGGAATATGTCGGAATAGTAAATCTTTGCGTAGAAGAGAATAATACTTTGAATACATTAGAACCTTCAGTTTTAGAGGCTAACAAGGAGAAATTTGAAGAGTTTAAAAAAATCATTTATAAAGGGACTGATATTGACTCAAGAAACATTGATAGCATAAGAGAATTTATGACACAAAACAAGACAACGTGGAGTATGAGGGTTTTTGCGAGCGAAAAAAAGATTACATATCCATCGTATATATTAAAAGCTATTGGTGTTTCAGTAGAAGAGGAAATTTGATATGGATAATAAAGTTATTTTTGCTGCAGCAGGGAATGGAAAAACCTATTCAATTTGCAAACAAGCAAAAGATATAGTTGATTCAACTAAAGGATGTGTTTTATTAATTTCATATACCAATGAAGGAATACGTTCTTTGGAAAAAGAGTATAAAAAGCAAAACAGTGGTGTTCTTGATGAAAGAGTGATTATAAAATCATGGTATTCATTTTTGTTATCAGATTTTATTAAACCGTACCAATGTTTTTTGAATCTTAAGTATAAACTGTATAAAAAAGATTTAGATTGTAAAATTCCTGAAAATCATGTTTCATCAATTGCTTTTTATAGTGAAGATCCTCCTCGCTACTATGGACAAACTCACATTCAATATTATTTAAATAGTGCTGGCGATGTTTATCCAAATCGAACAAGTGAATTTGCCTTTTTATGTAATGAGCATTCGAAAGGAAAGACAATAGCGCGTATGGAAAATATATATACTAATATTTATATTGACGAACTTCAAGATTATGCTGGGTGGGATTTGGAGTTAATCAAACTGCTTTTTGCATCAAAGATAAGAGTAACTTGTGTCGGCGACTATAAACAAGCGACATACAGAACTAATAATTCTTTAAAAAATAAACAATATCGAGATGAAAAAATTCGAGAGTTTTTTAGCTTGTTAGAAAAGAAAGGCTTATGCAGCTTGTTTTATGATAATACAACAAGAAGATTCAATCAAGAAATATGCGAGTTTATAAATACTGTATTTGATGATACTAAATCATTAGTTGAGGAAAACACAGATACAGCAATGCATAATGAGGATAATACGGGAGTGTATATCCTTGATTCAAATAATATGGCTAAGTACTGCGAGTTATATAATCCAGTTGTATTGAGGTATGATAAGAAAGCCAAAATAGAATTTGAACATAATTGTACAGTTTTAAATTACGGAGCTTCGAAAGGTTCAACATATGAAAGAACAGTAATAATTCCGGTTAGTACCGTTATGCCTTTTTTAATTAATCAAAAAGAAATCACTTCAAACCAAACACGTTCTAAGTTCTATGTTGCTTGCACAAGAGCTAGGCATAGTGTGGTGTTTGTGGTAAATGGATTCAAAGAAACCGCACATTTCAAACCCATAAGTATAAAAATTGGAGAAAATGAAATTTCTGGGTTTAAATATAAATCCACTACGTAAAAATATATTTAAGTTTGGGAAGGTCGGAATGGAGAAAGATGAAAATTAGAGAAATTGAAAACATTATTGATCATGCGCATGAAGAACATTCCGTTTTTAAACTGAGTAAGAAACAGGCTACTTTTAATGCTTTAGCAACATTTGAAGATGTATGCAGATGCGTACTTATGGGTAGTATTTTCAACCCATTCGGGTTAAAAGAAATTACAGACCAAATGGATGCTTTAAATGAAGCGTTAATATGGATTGATCAATTGTGTGTTGATGATCCAGCAAGAACAGAGTGGGAGCTTTCAGAGAGTAACTATAATTCTTGTCTGGATTTATTAAAAAACTATGCATATCCGTATTGTGTTGTTTGTAGTGGATATATATCTTATTCTAGGGATAAATATGATGCATTTGTTGATGGAAATTGTGTTACATTTAATTTAAAAAAAGATCAAAATCAATCAGCATTTAATGATATTCTTCGAGAAACATCTTCTAATGCATTTAACGATATGACAGCAGTAGTCAACGAATATGAACTATTAAAAGCAAATACTGCTTTGAAAAGTTTTGTTAAAATTGAAGATGGAAAATTATGCTATTCGTTGACAGAAGGTGTTATTGATATATTTAGAAAAATGGCAGAACGGCAATGGGATATGACTAAAACATTGCCTGAAACTTGGGAATTTGAGCAATTTACAATGAAAGAGTATAAACAGTTTTGGGTAGCCATAACTGCATTGTGTTATATACATCTTTGTGCAGGATTTTCGATAAATGATGGTTTAATCCGCATCAATAACGGGTTAATTATTCAAAGTATAGATTGTATAATAGATTATATAACAAACGAAACGAAATTGGAAAACAATAAGGTGCTGAAAATTTTAAATTACATAAAGTATGATCCGGGAAAAAAGAATGTAGATATTATGTATCAACCTATTGTACATATAGATGATAAAATAATAATTACACCAATGTTATTTATGGGTTCAAGACCCGAAAGAAACATTTTGGCTGTTATTAGCACAATGAACGATTCTTTGTATTCTAAAGAAGTAAATGAGTTGGAAGGATTGATGGTGTCAGAACTTGAAACTTTTGTTAATACACACAATATAGTAAAACATAAACATCTTAGAGATGACTTGCCAGATGTGGATTTCGCTATATTAGACGAAAAAACAAATAGTGCTATGATATGTGAGACTAAATGGTTTGCGGCTGCAGATTCCACTAAAGAAGTTTATGCGAAAGAAGACGAAATAACGCATGGATGTAGACAAGTTGAAGATATCATGGCGTATGCTATGTTTGATAAAAAACATTTTTTTAAACAAGTTTTCAATTATGAATATGGAGAAACGATAGATTTATTTTGTTGTGTTGTTGCTAAACATAATATTCGCACACAAAATAAATATGTTCCTGTTATAGATTTAAAGACTATTGAAAACTTATTTTCGACACATTCATTAAATGATGTTTTTCATATTATTCGTAATCATGAATATGAGGTGAAACCGAAAGAAAATATACAAATAACACATCAGGAAATTTGCTACGGTGGATTTAAGTTTCTAATCCCAGCGATTTGTTTTAGTACATAAGAAAAAGAAGCTTTGCTTGCAAGGCTTCTTTTTCTTGTACAATGATATAATATGCTTAATCGTGCGATGGATTTACCTGACAAGGAAGAATTATATGGAGGTAAATTTGATTTGGAAAAAGAGATGTATATTGATGTCAAAAACTACATCAGAGAAAAGAGAGGCTTGTATTATGCCGTAATGGTTTATACAAATATCAGGGGTGAGAGAAAGGAGAAATGGTTTCCGACTAAACTTCAGGTAAAAGGCAACAAGATAAAAGCAGAAACGTTTTCTCGAATGGTGTTGAGAGAATTTAAAATACCTCGTGAAGACTTATGTTATCACGAGGTAAAAGATGATGTTGCTATAGATGAAACCCAACCAATCGAGCCACAACTATTATCTGCAGTACTTGATAAAATAACATTATCAGAGTTATCCGCAGAGCAGGTATCCAATCTATTGTTTGCAGATTATATGAAGATGTATTTGCCATTGACGAAAAAGAGAAAACGGCGTATTGAGGATACTACTTACGCCGGATATTGTGAGAATGTTAGATTTCCTATTGAACCATATTTCAGAAAAAGTAAAGTTCGGTTAAAAGATTTAACTGCACAGGATATTCAAGATTTTTATGATGTGCAATTAGAGCGTGTTAAACCTAATACAGTAATTCATTATCATGCAATAATAAGATTAGCATTGTGTTATGCTCGTAAGATGGGTTATATCAAGGAAAATCCGATTGAACAAGTTGAAAAGCCGGAGAAAAACAAGTTCGCCGGAACTTATTATACATCCGATGAGGTAAATCAACTGATTTCCTTGACTAAAGGAACTAAACTTGAAATTGCGGTTGTTTTTGCTTGTTTTTATGGACTCAGGAGAAGCGAATGTGTCGGATTAAGGTGGTCGGCGTTTGACTTTGAAAATAACATTTTTCATATCAACCATACAGTAGTTTTAACATCTGTTAACGGTAAACGCACACTTGTTACAAAAGATGCTGCAAAAACTGATGCAACCATAAGGTCTATGCCTTTATCCGCTGATATTAAAAAGCGATTACTTGAAATCAAGTGTATTCAAGATAACAACCCAAAGCGACGTAAGAAGAATTATAATAATCAGTGGTCAGATTATTTGATGGTTACTGAAAACGGTGATTTGATTTCGCCGGATTATGTTACTGATGCTTTTCGCAGGCTCATCAAGAAAAATAAAATGAGACATATTAGATTTCATGATTTACGACACACATGTGCATCGTTATTGCTAAACAAAGGTAAGACAAACGGTGTAACATTAAAGGACATTCAAGTATGGCTCGGACACAGCGATTTTTCTACAACAGCAAATACATATTCCCATTTAGATGCAAATTCAAAGGTGTCATCGCTTAACACCCTTGCAGGTGTTGTGAATATATGAGTTACCAAAGAATTTTGGCAGTTCCCAAAGAAAAAACGAGGTTCTTGCACTTGGCAAAAACCCCGTAAAATGGCGGAGAACAATACCGATTTTTTATGAATATTTTGAATATTGCGTAAACTCTTGTTCTTTATCGGCATTGTCCACTTTTTAGCAAAAAAATCATATAACTTTTTACAAAGGAAATAACTGAGAACGCTTTATAACAAACCATAAGGCGTTCTTTTTTTATGCAATCACACACGGAAAGGAGGCACAACAATGTCGATACAAT
>CADBUP010000163.1 GCA_902797885.1 uncultured Ruminococcus sp. | reverse complement strand
GCGGACCGACTTCTGACAGACGCTTACGAGAATGCCCATGAGCTTGCGGGAACCGAATGGAATGGCCAGACGCTCGAGGTTACTGGTGAACCTGCGGTTATCTCTAGCGTCGACGAGACAGTCGAGGAGTAGACGATGCCGCTTGAGATGCGGGCAGACTTTCTCTTTGGTTACTACCAGGGCCATTCTTGGGCGGGAGCGCTCGAGGATGCCCCCTCGCCCGAGCGCCTGCATAGCGCTCTTCTCGCCGGTGCCTGCAGTCTGGAACGTCAGGAGGGCAAGCATCCCGACCAGGGAATCGACTCGCTCGACAGGAGGCTCTTCGATTGGCTTGAAGGTCATGTCCCAGATGCCATAAGTCTGCCAATACTGATTCCGCAAGAATCCGACGCTACCGCGTATCGCAACAAGGGAGAGGTGGAACGGTACGCAGATGGGCGCAAGAAAGCCTGCGTGGCAACGGCGCGAACCTTCCTCGATGGTCCTATCAGCTGGTATTGGGTTCAGGGGCCATCGAATGAGCTGGTGCAGAGGCTCGGCGCAATCGCACGGGAAGTCCCTTACCTGGGCGAGGCGGCGAGCAGTGTGATCCTCAGCGTGGTGGAGAGCTCGGAAGTCCCCGAGACTGCGCTTCGCAGGTGCGACCCAAAGTTTGACGTGCGCACATTTAAAGCTGCTGACACGGGGCACACCGAAGAGCTCGTAGACTTTTTCAGGCAACGCCAGCTGCCGGTCAAGAGGGACAAGAGGAGAAAGAAAGAGGAGGAGGAATCTCTCCAGTTCAACTTCACCTGTTTGAGGGATGTTTACTATGAACGGCCCGAGGCAGGGACGACAAGCACGAACGTGCCGTGGCCGCATGGGTATGCGCTGAGAGTAGAGGGTCGTCGCCTCGGCAGAGAAGAATACGTTGCGGCGAGCGTCTGCCTTCACAAGGCGATAGTTTCGAGGTTTGGAGACGCCCTCCCTCGAATACTCCAGAGGGCCGGCTATTCTCCGCTGTCCAACGGGCTTGGGATTCAGGTCATCTCCCCCGAAGTGCCAAACAATTGCCTGAGCACAGGCGATGGCAGCGATTACCTCCTTGTCATGTTTCCGCAGGGCACTCTCGCTGCAGATGAAATGCAAATTGCGCGCGTTCTGTCAGGTATCCAGAAGCTCTATAGCCGCAGGTTGGGCGCATTCGAGGTTACTTTCACGGGCGAATGGCTTGACCTGGGCGAGTTCTGGGATCCCGCCCCATCAGGGGCTAAGCGCCTGTTCACGACGGAACCCCTTTTTATCCCCGACAGCCGACCTCCTTCGAAGCCGAAGGACGATGGCACAGCCTGGACCGTCGATGATGACGCTCGCGTAGCGTTTGGCCATGTCTGGCGGGATCTTGGCCTTTCCGTCGATGCCGGCGACCAGGGGCGCGTTGACCTTTCCCGGAAGGTCGCGGATATGGGCATCGCCATCGGGGGCGGGCGTATTGTCCCCACAAGCAATATCCGTTCATACGTGCATCACACCAACAGGGGGTCGGTGCTCCTGGGCGAATGGGCTGCTATCGATATGGGTGTCATGAACTGCGATAGATGCGTCAGCGCTATTGGCCAAACTCGTCACCTCGGCGGTGGTCTTCTCGTCCCCATGGATATTCCGCAGCCGAATGCAGCGTCTTCGGGGAGGGGGGAAGAGAATGGAGAGTAGCCAGAGGGTAGGGATAAGCCGGCTAGATAAGATAGAAGCTCTCTTCAATGATTTCTACCAGGCAATTAACGGATTCCCCCCGTATAGGTGGCAGCGCCGACTGGTGAGGTATCTCGTCGAGAATGGCTCGTGGCCGGACCAGCTCAACGGCCCCACTGGTTCTGGGAAGACAGTTGTCATCGAAGTGCACGTCTTTTTAAACTACCTCGCAGGCGAGATGGACGCGCCGATGTCCGTACCGAGACGGATGGTCATCGCCGTCAACCGTCGCTCGCTCGTCGACTCGCAGTACCTCCATGCGCTTGAGATTGGAGAAAAGCTGAGGCGTGCATACCTCGATGACTTGGACAACGGGGACAGCCGTTGGGAATCGGGAGTTCTCAAGCGGGTAGCTGACGGACTGGCACGTCGCTGGGGCGCCAGTGGCCAGGAGCTTGTCGGCAGGCTGGGGCCGCTGATTGTCACCTCCATGCGCGGGGGAGTCGACGCGAGACACCCGGATGTCACGTGGAGAACATGCCCCGAGGCGCCAATGGTCATCTGCGCAACGCCGGACATGGTTGGCAGTCGCCTTCTCTTCAGGGGCTATGGGGTGAGCCGTTCGATGCGGCCCGTCGAGGCTGGCCTGCTCGCCTGTGACGCCGTGCTTGTCGTCGACGAGGCGCACCTCAACCGCCAGCTGGTAAAGACTGCCCGCCGTATCTCGGAGCTTGAGCTGAACGCGGGTGTGTGCCGGCGACAGCTGACTGCAGGTGTGATGCAACCTACGGGTGGTGTGCAATTGGTAGAACCCCCCGGAACAGATGCTAGTTCTGTAGAGGCTCCGGCAGGTGTTGTTGCCCTGCCGTTGCAGGTGGTCGAGTCCACGGCGACGCCTGTGGAGCATGATGACGATGGCTCGCCGTTCTCGCATATCGACGTGAGTCGGGAGGACGTGGCCTCCGGCTCCGATGAGGTACTTGTGCGCAGGATTACCAAGCCCAAGCAGGTAGAGCTGCGCAAGGTGGAGGGTGGAAGCAGGTACGCTGACCGCATCGTGGGCATGGCGTTGGATATTGCCAAAGAGCGTGGTGGGGTCACGGTGATTATCGTGAACACCGTGCAAACGGCCGTTGAGGTCGAGGGCGGACTGAAGAAGTACCTCGCCGGCTATGATGGTGACGCTCCCGAGCTCGCGTGCATCTTGGGCAGGATGCGTCCTTATGACCGGGAGAGTGAGCTAGAGAAGCTCTCGGAGATGCGCTTGTCCGACCGGGCGGGCTTCATCGTGGGAACCCAGGCGCTCGAGGTGGGCCTCAACTACGATTGCCACTCGATGCTGACCGAGCTGAGTCCTGCGTCTGCTCTGGTACAGCGTCTCGGTCGCGTAAACAGGTTCGGGCGCTATGACAACGGTCTAGTTATTGTAGTAGACAGCGAGAAGGCAACGCCTTCTCCCTATGAGGGGGAAGACCTCAACGCTGCCCGCGATTGGGTTCGAGGGGTTATCGAGCGATATCCCAAAGGCGTGAGTGCCCTTGACCTCGCCGGCGTGAAAGTGCCTCCACAGTCTGGAAGACGCGAGCTCTTCCAACGCCTCGAGACAAGCGATGCGGAGTTCTTCTCTCATTCAAGCGAATGTCTTGCCGCCGAGGAGGGCGGGCAGACATTCATAGAAGAGACGGCTAGTAGAGGAGGTACGGCTGACGGGGGCAATGTTGCTGGGGCCAGTGTGGCTGACAAGAGGAATGTTGCCGGCCTTGAGCTCTGGCTGCGTGACGAACTTGGAGAGGATGATACAGGGGATGTGTCCCTGGCCGTTCGCGATGGCCTTCCCCAGGATCCAGTGGTGGCTGCCGACCTGCTTTCCCGGATTCCTCCGCTTGCCAGTGAGCTGTTTCCTTGCAGCTATTCAGGGTTACGGGGCGTCATGGACACCTGCCTGGGCACCCGAGACCAGAAGATTGGGGAGCGTCGTTCTGGTGAGGGCTCGCAACCTCCGAATTTGTCTGCACAAGCGGATTCCAAGCGTAAGTTCATGATGCTGGCGTCAGAGGATGGGCGGCATTTTCATGAGATGCTTCCTGATGAACCGATCGTTCCTGGAGGGGTCTATGTCGTTGACGCAAGCGCCCCTGTCTTCCGAGGTCCTGTCGTTGCCCCTCGCAGGTGGAGGGGAGCGCTCGGTAGCCAGAAAGACGTATATGAGGAATTGGCATTGAGCGACGCCGCCGGTGACGTCCCCCTCATCCTGAGCGACGGGGTATTGAGATGGGCTTGCGAGGGGGATGGTGATCT
>CADBUP010000162.1 GCA_902797885.1 uncultured Ruminococcus sp. | reverse complement strand
TTTTCTAAAATTTTTAAGGAATATACTGAAATATCTCCGAGAGATTTTAGGGAAAAGAATCGCAAAGATAAAAATTAACGGTAAAAAATTAACGGTAATAATGGTAATTATAAAAAAATAAAGTAGGTAAGAAATCGGTGTTGTATTAAATATTTTTAAGAGTATTTAATATAAAAGGAACGACAGAGACCTCGCAAATCGGGGGAGCGTTATACCGAGGATACCGAAGAATGACTTTCGTTTATGGATAAAAACGGTATAATCAGGGCAAACTGGATATCATCACGGTGTTTTTAAGAACATATCAATATAAACGGAGGTGCAGAAAATGACAAAACGATTTGATGCCATGGAGGGGCAATCCCTCATTTTGTGTAAACCTCAAAATTTACACAAAATGAGGGATTGCCCCGCGGAAAGCTTAGAAAAATGCGATTTGATTTCGCTTCTGTAAAACTTGAAATCAAGAGATCTGTAAAACTTGAAATCAAGAGAAGGTAGGCACACATTGAAAGCCTACCCTCTCTTGATATTTGTTCTTTGAATATCTTTTAAATTATCCAAAATCAGTCCTTATGCAATTTTTTCTGAGACTTAATATTATTATCGCCTTGCATAATGATGATTTGTTTTTCTATTGAAGATTGCTTTTTTAAAATGGCATTTACCTTGTCATAAAGATCTTCAATCATAATTTCGGTTTTAAGATTGACTTTATAATCATTTTCCGCACGGCGGCGATCCTTTTCCTCTTGCCTGTTCTGGCTCATCATAATAAGGGGCGCTTGAATGGCAGCAACACAGGATAGAACCAAGTTAAGCAAAATAAATGGGTAAGGGTCAAAAGCCTTTGTTGCGAGTACTGTATTTACTACCATCCATAGTATGAGAACCCCAGTAAATGAGAAGATGAATGCCCAACTTCCGGCAAACTTTGCAATAGCATCAGCGGCACGCTGTCCGAGCGTATATTTTTCTCTTTCGTTTTGAGGGCTTACCGAAATCTTGCTGTCGGCAAGAAGATTTAAAACTTCTTCATCGGTCATGTCACGGCGGATGCCTTTTAGCACTTCTTTCATTAGTTTTCTGTTTTCTTTCATAATAAATCATTCCTTTTTTTATTGTTAATATTAGATACTTTTTTATGTGTCAGGAAAATCACCTATTCGATATCCGGAAGCTTATTCATAAAAAATGTCGGACCCTTGTCGTTGAACAACAGCAAGGCTGTACCGAGCAATAATTCTGTGTGTGCGGCGGTATCATCAAGCGGAATTAAGAAATCTTCTTGTATTCTCCGGATACGATACAGAACGGTGTTGCGATGCGTAAACAGAGCATCGCAGGTTTTTTTCAGAGAACGGCTGCATATCAGATAATAATAGAGTGTTTCGCAGTATTGTGTATCCTTTTCCCTATCATGTTCAGCCAGGCTTAAAAGCTTTGGGGAAATAAGGTCTTTCCGATTTGACAGATTTTTAAGCAGCAGGGGTGTTCGCAGATTAGCAACCGAAAACACACCGTTATTGTCAAACTTGCTTCCAAGAACCATTTCAAGCGCTTCATGAGCGGTGTGATAAAGAGAAGGGAGTTCAAACAGACTCTTTATCCGGCCCGATATGATTACTTTTAAGCCAAATTCTTTTGCAAGTTCGGAAAATATGCCTATATCACGTTCGCTGTGCAGAAAAAGAAATATGTCACCTTTATATAAAAACTCATGTGCATCTGAAAAGTGCAGGTTAATCTCTTCTTTTAAGTGCCGCTTTCCTATGTATTCGCTGTGGTAAGCCGTAAGGTCTATGAGAGCAAATGCCATTGGATTAAATTCAGCCAGATATGTATTGGCTGTCTGAAGCCGAAAGTAAGGTTCAGACGGAAATCCTCCGTCAAGCAGATGCATCAAAATTTCTTCCGTTGTTTCAAATGGCTTATCCTGTCGGCTGGTTTCGATAAATAATTGTTTTGACAATATCATCTCTATATTTTGCCATATTTGAGACGGAATTTTCTGTAAATGTCCGTCTGTGTCAACGCAAACTAAATAGCCAAGCCTTACTCCCGTGCTGATAAGCGGCACAAAGCGCCGTTTGAATGTACTTTCATCCAATTTAATATAGTCGGCTTTTCCGGAACAAAGAGCGTCGCTTTTGCTTATGACTGCGCCGACCTCATATGTGATTATGCCGCAGGCCACCGATTCCTTAAAAAGCCGGTCGAAAAAGTTGGGCGGACTGAAATGCGCAACAACGCGAAAGGTGTCGTCAAGCACCAATAGCGGACATTCGAGTAAAATCCCTGTATCTTCGGTAAGCTGTTTTAAGTCATCATGTTCAAAAAATTCATTTATAAGTGCTTTAACATTACAAGACTCCCATTTGTGTTCATCCATATTCTCATGCCTTTCTGTATACACTTGTGCTGTGAGCACAACAGACTATATATTTATTGTATCACGAACTTATTGTTTTTTCAAGAGAAAGGTATATAATATAATTAGAAAATATGAAAGAGAGTGATTCGGATGTATCGGATATTTACAAAAAGAAAGTTGAATTAGGATATTATCCCGTGATATGGTCTGACCGTATCGCAAGGTTTTATATATAATATATTATAATATTGGAGGAATGATTTATGTTACCGAGTATTTTTGGAGAAAATATGTTTGATGATTTCTTTGACGGAGGTTTCTTTGGAGCGCATAATCCGTTATACGGAAAACACGCAAGGAATTTGATGAAGACCGATATTCACGAAAAAGACGGTGCATATGAAATCGCCGTTGACTTGCCGGGCTTCAAGAAAGATGAGATTAACCTTGATGTGAAAGACGGTTATCTCACAATTAGTGCCGAAAAAGGTCTTGGCAAAGATGAGGAAGACAAGAAAGGCAAAGTTTTGAGGCAAGAACGCTATTCGGGAGTTTGCACACGAAGCTTTTATGTAGGCGATGTTAAACCCGAGGATGTAAAGGCAAAGTATACATCCGGTGTTTTGACTGTTGTTCTTCCGAAAAAGGAACAGAAAAGGCTTGATTCACCAAGCAGAATCAATATTGAATAATTTGATTAAAAAAAGTGGTTCGCTACCTATAAATCTGGTGGCGAGCCGCTTTTATTTATTATCCCGCATTATTTATACTCGCCGGGAAAAGCTGTATTTTTCTCAAAATTTCATCGTACATATTTTTAATTTCGTCAAGCGAACACACGGCGGCGCAATTAAGGTTGCTCTTACGCAGTCGTACCATCTGCTGCTAAGTCTTCGACAAGATCGGTAATCGGGTCGGCCGTTACTGCAAAGCAAAGCGCGTCAAATGGCATACCGTCTGAGTTTGCGGCGTATACGCCTCTGCCGTGATTCATAAAATATGCACCAAACGGACTGTTTTCAATTTCCTCGATAGTTGCATTTCTGGCGAGTTGGCGTACGATTGTTCCGACGATTTCTAAATGCGCAAGCTCTTCTGTACCTATATCGGTCAGGAGAGACTTTGTGACTTCATCGGGCATCGAATATCTCTGAGAGAGATAGCGGAGGGCTGCGCCCATTTCACCGTTCGGGCCACCGTACATCAAATGTTTGACTATGGGAAAACGACGGCTATTTATTCTAAAAAATCTAGTAAACATTAGGCATAGGTGCATATCCTATGCTTTTTGTGTTTATAACAAATTGTATTGCACCTTGCAAAATCCAAGGGGTATATTTTCATTTACTATACCAATTGTATTATGAGGGAATATATGGTATAATATAAATGGTTATTGGGAATTTGCAGATAGCACGATCGGTATTGTTTAAGGAGATGGTATGTTTTGAAGATAAAAAAATTAAGAATCATAAATTACAAATTATTCAATGACGTGATAATTGAAATGAATGATGATGTAAATATATTTGTAGGAGAAAACGATTCGGGAAAAACAACTATATTAGAAGCATTAACAATGGTTCTTACTGGTAGAGTTAATGGTGGTAGCTTGTTGAGCAGATTCAATTTGGATTGGTTTAACTTGGAAGCTAGAAATAAATTTAAAGATGACATAGCTAATGGTAATACTCCTGAACCGCCTTTAATAGCAATAGAAGCGTATTTCTCTGATATAACTGAGGACGAAGTTTTAATTAAGAAGTTTAAGGGAGGAAATAATTCTTTGCGTGAAGATGTAGAAGGTGTTAAGGTTGAGTGTATATTTGATAATCAATACTCAAGTGCTTACAAACAACATCTAGCAGAGAAAAAAATATCAGATATCCCAATTGAATTTTATAAAATTAATTTTAGGACCTTTGCAGATCCGGATTACTATGTAAATACCACATCTAAAAAGGTAGCTTGTATTGATGCGACTAGAAAGGATTTTGGCTCAGCCCTTTCGCGTTTTGTGTCAGGCA
>CADBUP010000161.1 GCA_902797885.1 uncultured Ruminococcus sp. | reverse complement strand
TTTTCTAAAATTTTTAAGGAATATACTGAAATATCTCCGAGAGATTTTAGGGAAAAGAATCGCAAAGATAAAAATTAACGGTAAAAATCAGCAATAGAGAACCGAGAACGGCTTCTGTTTATGGATAAAAACGGTATAATCCGGGCAAACTGGATATCATCACGGTGTTTTTAAGAACATATCAATATAAACGGAGGTGCAGAAAATGACAAAACGATTTGATACCATGGACGGAAACTGTGCCGCGGCGTATTGTGCGTATGCGTTTACCGAGACAGCGGCAATCTATCCAATCACGCCTTCGTCGGCAATGGCCGAATATGTCGATGAATGGAGCGCAAGAGGACGGAAAAACATTTTCGGCGATACTGTCGAGGTGACAGAGATGCAGTCGGAAGCAGGCGCGGCAGGGGCAGTTCACGGTTCGCTTCAGGGCGGGGCGCTGACCTCGACATTTACCGCGTCACAGGGATTATTGCTTATGATTCCGAATATGTACAAAATGGCGGGAGAACTCTTGCCCGCGGTTTTTCATGTAAGCGCAAGAGCTGTTGCCGCTCATGCGCTTAATATATTCGGCGACCATCAGGATGTTATGGCATGCCGTCAGACCGGGTTCGCCATACTTGCGTCGGGGAGCGTTCAAGAGGTTATGGACTTGGCGGGAATCGCTCACCTTGCGGCGATAAAGGGAAGGGTACCGTTCATCCATATGTTCGATGGTTTCAGGACCTCTCACGAGATTCAAAAGATTGAGGTTATTGACTATGAGGTCTTTAAAAAACTGATTGATACAGATGCAGTCAGAGCGTTTAAAGACCGTGCCCTGAACCCCGAGCATCCGGTTATCCGCGGTACGGCACAGAACGGCGATATATATTTTCAAGCGCGAGAGGCGGCTAACGGATTCTATGATGCCTTGCCTGACATAGTTGCCGATTATATGGAAAGAATCGGTGATATAACCGGCCGGAGGTATAAGCCGTTTAATTATTATGGAGCGGAGGACGCGGAGGATGTGGTCGTGGCAATGGGAAGCGTGTGTCGGGCGCTTGAAGAAACGGTTGACTATTTAAATGCTTCAGGCAGGAAAACGGGAGTTTTGGAGGTTCATCTGTACCGGCCGTTCTCAGCACGGCACTTCTTTAATGTGATACCACGGTCGGTTAAAAGAATCACGGTTCTGGACAGAACAAAAGAGCCGGGTGCGCCGGGCGAACCGCTGTATCTTGATGTTTCCGGCATATTCAAGGACTGTGAGGCCGCACCTTTTATAATAGGCGGAAGGTACGGCTTGGGTTCAAAGGATACAACGCCGGCTCAGCTTGTCGCTGTGTTTGAAAATATGCTGTCAAAAGAGCCGAAAAACGGATTTACTATAGGAATAACCGATGATGTAACCGAACATTCGCTGGATGTCGGCGGCGTGATTAATGTTGAGCCTGAGGGTACAACGAGATGTAAGTTCTGGGGGTTTGGCTCAGACGGAACGGTAGGGGCAAACAAGGCCGCGATTAAGATAATCGGCGACAATACGGATATGTATGTTCAGGCATACTTCGACTATGATTCAAAAAAATCGGGCGGCGTGACCATATCTCATCTGAGGTTCGGAAAATTACCGATTAAGTCAACCTATCTGCTTGACGAATCGGATTATATCGCATGCCATAAGCCGTCATATATATACAGATATGACGTGTTAAAAGGCCTCAAAAAGGGCGGAACGTTTTTGCTGAACACCTCCTGCAAACCTGAAGAATTGGGGAAAAGACTGCCCCCGAATGTTAAAAGGTATATAGCCGAAAACGAGATAAACTTTTATATAATAAACGCGGCTGAGGTTGCTGAGCGAACGGGTCTCGGTGCAACGCGAATAAATATGGTTACTCAAAGTGCGTTTTTTAAGCTTTCAGGGGTTATTCCGTTCGAGAAAGCAACTGAACTTATCAAATCGGCAATCCAAAAGGCCTATTCAAGCAAGGGCGGGGAAATCGTTAAAATGAACTGTGACGCGGTAGACCGCGCGGCGGAAGCAATTATAAGAATTGACGTTCCGGCGGAATGGAAAGCCGCGGCCGATGACAGCGACCCGTCCTCGGAAAGACCCGAGTTTATCAGGGATATTGCAGAGCCTGTTAATTCGTTAAAAGGAGACAGCCTTCCCGTCAGCACGTTCATCGGAAGGGAGGACGGAACATTTCCGCCGGGCACGGCAAGGTACGAAAAGAGAGGTATCGCCCTCAGCGTTCCCGAATGGCAGATTGAAAATTGTATCCAGTGCAATCAATGCTCGCTTGTCTGCCCTCACGCGACTATAAGGCCGTTCTTGGTTGACGAGAGTGAGGCAGCAAAAGCTCCTGTGGGGTTTAGAACAAAAAAGGCAGTAGGAAAGGAGCTTTCGGGGCTGAACTTTCGTATTCAGGTTTCGCCGCTTGACTGCGTCGGGTGCTGTGTATGTGCAAATGTCTGTCCCGCGCCGAACAAGGCGCTTATTATGAAACCGTTTGATGAAATGGCAGAGAAAGAAAAAGCGAATTGGGACTTTGCCGTAGGCGGGGTGACAAACAAGGCACATTTAACGGATATTTGTGCAAATGTTAAAAATTCTCAGTTTGCACAGCCGTATCTCGAGTTTTCGGGCGCGTGTGCCGGCTGCGGCGAAACGCCTTATATAAAGCTTATCACACAGCTGTTCGGTGACAGAATGGTTATAGCAAATGCAACGGGGTGTTCCTCCATATGGGGGGCGAGCGCCCCGTCAACTCCGTATTGCACGGACGAAAACGGAAGAGGACCGGCGTGGGCAAATTCACTTTTTGAGGACAATGCGGAGTACGGGTTCGGAATGGTTCTTGCAAATGAGAAAATCAGAGCCGAGCTTTCAAACAAGATGAATGAAGCGGCGGATAAGGTCTCGCCCGAACTTGAGAAGGCATTTCGCGAGTGGCAGGCAAATAAAGAGAGTGCAGAGGGTTCGGCCGCGGCGGCTGAGAAAATTAAAAGACTTATTTCCGCCGAGGTACAGGAAAACCCCGAAAATTCCGCGGTTTTTGATATTGCTCAAGGCTGTGACTTTCTTGTCAAGCGTTCACAATGGGTGATAGGCGGCGACGGCTGGGCATATGACATTGGCTATGGCGGACTTGACCACGTTATCGCATCGGGCAGGGATATTAATATTTTAGTCGTTGATACAGAGGTGTATTCAAATACCGGGGGTCAGTCATC
Organism: uncultured Ruminococcus sp.; assembly: GCA_902797885.1. Lineage (GTDB taxonomy): Bacteria > Bacillota > Clostridia > Monoglobales > Monoglobaceae > UMGS1820. Next base: position 1,576 of record CADBUP010000161.1, on the reverse strand, counting down.
AAAGGCCACACCTACTGCGGCGGTTGCAAAGTTTTCTGCATCAGGGAAGAGAACGAAGAAGAAAGATTTGGGCCTTATAGCGACAACATACGGATATGTGTATGTTGCGCAGGTGGCGCTTGGTGCGAGCTTTTCACAGACGCTTAAAGCGATAAAGGAGGCGGAAGCATATCACGGACCGTCGCTTATAATCGCGTATGCTCCCTGTATAAATCACGGGATAAGAGCCGCGGGAGGAATGGGAAATTCAATAGCTGAGGAGAAAAAGGCGGTTGAGACGGGGTATTGGCATTTGTGGAGATACAACCCAGAGCTGAAAAAACAAGGAAAGAATCCGTTTGTACTTGACTCAAAAGAGCCGAACGGAAAAATCCGCGATTTTATGCGCGGAGAAAACCGTTATCTTATGCTTGAAAACGCATATCCCGATACGGCGAAAAAGCTTTTCGACAAGGCCGAAAGGGATTTTTCGGAAAGGTATGAAGCATATAAGAAAATGGCCGAAAATTAAAAAATTAAAATCAGGAACGATATTCATGCGAAATTTTTCGTGTGGGTATTTTATAAAAAGACCTTTGCTTGGTTGACAAATATACATGATTGTCCTATAATTATAATATAGGCAGGTGTGAATAATATGACAAAAAAGGGATTAATTTTAGAGGGCGGAGCAATGAGAGGTCTTTTTACCGCCGGGGTTATGGACGTTTTAATGGAGAACAAAATTGCATTTGACGGTATTATAGGGGTTTCCGCCGGGGCGGCTTTTGGCTGTAATTATAAATCGGGACAGATAGGAAGAGCCCTCAGATATAATCTGAAATTTTGCCGTGACAAGCGGTATTGCGGCATCAGTTCTCTTTTAAAAAGCGGAAATATCTACAATACGGATTTTTGTTACGGCGAGATTCCGCTTGAACTGGACAAATTTGACTTTGATACGTATTTGAAAAATCCTGCGGAATTTTATGTTGTTTGCACGGATATAGAGAGCGGAAAACCAGTCTATCATAAGTATACGGGGATAGAGGACAGCGGATTTGATTGGATACGTGCGTCCGCTTCTATGCCCATTGTTTCACAAGTCGTTAATATTGACGGCCGGAAGCTTTTAGACGGTGGAATTTCCGACTCAATTCCGGTAAAATACTTTGAGAGTATCGGCTATAATAAAAATGTTGCGGTATTGACTCAAACCAAGGAATACAGAAAAGGAAAAAATCATATGACGCCTTTGATTCGCCGAAAATATCGAATGTATCCGAAACTCATAGCTGCGGCTGAAAATCGTTTTATTATGTATAACGCGGAAAAGGAATATGTTTCAAAGCGAGAGGAAGAAGGGAAACTTTTTGTTATAAGACCCGATGAGCCTATCCCGGTAAGCAGGATGGAGAAAAATCCGAAAAAGCTAAAGCACGCTTATGAAATAGGCAGAGACGCGGCAAACAAAAAGATTGATAGCCTTAAAGAATATTTAAGTCTATGAGGGCATGTGAGATTTTTTCTGTAAATTCGATTTTTCTATGACAAAATATCTGTTTTTAGTGGGCAGGATAGCCGAGTTTAGGCTTTC
>CADBUP010000160.1 GCA_902797885.1 uncultured Ruminococcus sp. | reverse complement strand
TTGCATAATACAATCACCACCGCATTATTCAGCCTTTTTCAGTATTTTCTCTGCGCTTCTCGAATGAGGCCTGAGATACCGACCGAGCATATAAAGTCCGTCTTTGTCGCCCGGCTTTATATGATTCACCTTTTCTTCGCACGAAAGAGTCACCTTAAATCCAAGCTGTTTAAGCGGCTCATACGAAGCCTCACAAACACTTCCGAACGGATAGGCGAAAAGCTCAGGCCTATAGCCGAGGTGCTGATTTATCTCGTCCTGAAGCTTTCCTATATCCGAATATATATATTCGGCATATGCCGCCTCTGACTCGCCCTTCTTCTTTTTTGTTCCGTTCCGACCCTTGTCGGTCGTATGGGAATTATAGCTGTGATTCTGAATCTCAACCAGGCCTGAGTCTATCATCTCTTGTGCCTCGTTCCATGTTATGTGAGAATAGCTGACATCTTCTTCGTTATTCTCGCTGTACAAATCCGTATACCTTCCGATTATTGATATTACGGCCTTCATATTATATTCTTTAAGAAGCGGAAAGGCAATCTTATAGTTATTATAATACCCATCGTCAAAGGTTATCATAATCGGCTTTTCGGGCAGAGGTGTTCCGTTTTCAGCAAAGTCAATCAGCTCGGCCGAGCTGACTGTGGTGTATCCGCTGTTTTTGATATATTCAAAATCCGCTCTCAGATCCTGTTCGGAAACGATAAACTTCGCCGCTTTTCCTGCTTTTTCGCACACCGAATGATACATAAGGATAGGAAGGGCAACGCTTCCTTCCTCCGCCTCAGCCGTGACCGCACGGGCATCGGATATTCCCTCACAGATTTTCGCCGCCGAAATTATTGTTGCAAATATGAGAACATAACAAAGTATCGTCTTAAGTTTAATCACATACATAAAGATCACCTCTTTTCACATTATATGTGAAAAGAGGTGATTTCAGACTGTCAACCAACTATTATCTTCTGAACGAATCCTCTCTTTTTTTCTTGTCCTTGCCGTTGGGGTTTTGAGAAAATACGATCCTTGCGCTGAAGAATTCAAGCATACTGAAGCGTTTTAAGCCGACCGCATAACCCACGATTATAAATAGGGGCTGAACGAATATAACCGCTATGTATGCGGCTATACTTCCCGACGGAATAAATGCGGCAAAATAAAAATACCATATTCGATATATTAAATCAGGCGTACTCGTTATCCTGCACCCGGTTACAAGGAAGTCATATTCGCCCGTCATAAACGGCATATTTATCCTCCATATATCCGGGTTAATTATTCTGAAAACCAAAAGCGCCAGCGGAAGCACCGCCGCAATAGCCGAAGCCTTAACCGGGAGAGTCATATCGGGATGAAATCCCGGAATATTTCTCGCATCACGGCGGCCGTAGTTCCACGCATGGGAATATATGATTCCGAAGTATATAAGCCCCGTCAAAAGAGAAAATATAAACGGTGCCTTCTCAGCAACCGAAAACAGCGGCACCACCAAAAATGCCGAAATGAATATTGCAATAATATCTTTTAAGTATACTGACATTCCAAACTTAAACGCCTTCATAAAATTACCTCTATTCCAAATCATAAATCTTCATAAAATATCAAAAAAGTCTGAACAAGAAATCATCTTGCTCAGACCATGGAGCGGAAGACGAGATTCGAACTCGCGACGTTCACCTTGGCAAGGTGACGCTCTACCACTGAGCCACTCCCGCATATCGCTGACTACTTAAAGAAGTATACCACAAACATTCGTATATGTCAAGAGAAATTTTAATTTTTTCGGCATTTTTTAAAACTATTTTCGATTTTCTTGAATATAAGCCGGAATTCAGGGAAATATATTAAATAAAAGGAGCTGATAAAATGCCGAATAGTGATACGATAGAATTGTTAAAGGAATGTAATTCGGGTATAAAAATGGGTGTCAATACAATAGACGAGGTATGCGAAAAGGTGAGCGACAGTAAGTTCAAAGCTCTCCTTGAGCATTGTAAGGAAGAGCACCAACACCTCGGAAGCAAGACGCACGAACTTTTAAACGAATACCACGACAGCGGAAAGAATCCAAACCCTATGGCAAGGACTATGTCGTGGTTTAAAACGAACATTATGATTTCGATGAACGATGATGACGGAACGATTGCTGACTTAGTGACTGACGGCTGTAATATGGGTGTGAAATCTCTTTATAAATATATGAATAAATACAAAGCCGCCGATGACAGCGCGAAGGATATAGCAAAAGAGCTTATTCATATCGAAGAAAATCTGACAAAGGATTTAAGACAATACCTCTGAGTTTTATAGCTTTATAACTGCAAAGGCTCGGGTTGCCTAACCAGAGCCTTTTATCATTTATTATTTTTTGAATGAAATTGTCATTTTCGTTCCTTTGCCTATCTCGCTCTCGACCGAGATTTCAGCATTATGGTATATCGCACCGTGCTTGACTATAGAAAGTCCGAGACCTGTGCCACCCTCTGCCTTTGAGCGGCTCTTATCCACGCGATAGAACCTTTCAAAGATTCTGCTTTGCTGAGTCTGTGGAATTCCTATCCCCGTGTCGCTTACCGAAAGCGTCGCTTCTTTATCGCCGTCTTTTACCGAAACGGACACTCTTCCGCCTTCCCTATTGTACTTTATCGCATTGTCACAAAGGTTATACACCATCTCGTCGAGAATTTGGCGAACACCATAAACCTCAGCATCTCCGCCGTTTAAGGTAAAGGATACATTCTTTTTTTCGGCGCTGATTTTAAGCCGCTTTATCACATCCTGTGAAAGCTCATAAAGATTTACCTTTTCCCAATCATGACGGTCGCTCTTCTCGTCAAGCTCTGATATTTTTATAATATCTGTGACAAGAGTAATAAGCCTCTGTGCCTCGGTGTATATCGAAGTAGAAAAATCCACAACCGTTTCCTCGGGAATGCCTCCCGCCTTCATCAGTTCGGCAAATCCCGATATTGATGTCAGCGGAGTCTTTAATTCGTGTGAGACATTCGCGGTGAATTCACGTCTCATTGCTTCGCGCTTTGCCGTTTCGGTCACATCGATTATAACTATAACCGCGCCAATAACTTCACCGCTGTTAAAAACAGGATTGGCAATAAGGTTATACGTTCTGTCGCCGTGAAGCATAGCGTTTTCCGCTCTCCTTCCGTCAAGTGCGGTTGTTACGGTATCGATAAACCCGCTTGTTCGGTTAAGCGTAAGAACGTTATCCTCGGCCTTTTCAGCGTCAAGAAGTTTAAGCGCCGCCGAGTTGTATGACAAAATCTTCGCACTCTTGTCTATTACCAAAAATCCCTCACTCATATTTTCTGTTATCAGTCTGAACTCCTCCTGAACCTGGCGTGCTTTTTCTATCTGCCCGGCTATTGTTCTGTTCTGGTTTATAATCTTATGAAGAAGCGGTGAAAGCTCATCATATGTGTCACAGTTTTCGGGATTATCCAAATCGATTGAATTAATCGGCTTAACAAGCCGTTTTGACACCCTTGAAGAAAGAAAAAGCGAGAGTGCCATTGCTATTACAAGCACAAAAATCAACGGCTGAAGAAGTCCGAGAACAATCGTTATAATTGTATATTGAGTTGTCGAAACGCGAAGAACCGTTCCGTTGCTCAGTTTTCGAGCATAATAAACCGTCTTTTCTGTCAGGGTTTTTGAATACCTGACCTTCGTTCCGCTTCCGTCCTTTAAGGCCTCTTTGACCTCCTCGCGGTCGGAATGGTTATCCATCTTACCTGCGTCCGCCTCGGTGTCTGCTATCACCTCTCCGTTTGAGTCTATAAGCGTCACTCTCTTATCCGAATCCGAAAACCTATTAAAAAAATCCATATCTCCATTTTCAATGGTATATGCGATATATCCAGCCTCGCTTTTAAGTTCCTTTTCTATCTGATTTTCAAATGCGCCGAAAAGCACGCCCAAAACTAAAACAAGGCTCGCCAGCAATGTCAAAACAGAGGTAAAAAAAACCGAACGAAATATTCTACTTGTCATTTTCACCGCCTCCGATTTTATAACCGATATTTTTAACGGTCTTAATCAATCCGCCTGCCTCGCCGAGCTTAACGCGAAGCTTTCTTATATGTACATCGAGGGTTCTTGACTCGTCATAGCACTCGCCCCATACCCGCGTGAGAAGAACATCACGCGAAACCACGTTTCCGCCCGCCTCAAGCAAGACGCACAAGAGCGAGTACTCTTTATATGAAAGCGAAACATCCTCGCCGTTTACTTTAATTATGTGCTTTTCGGGGTTTACATAAAGCGGACCGATCGAATATACCTTCTCTTTTTCTCTTACGCGATGCGACCTTCTGAGAAGCGCCTTAACTCTCGCTATAAGCTCAGTCATTCCGAACGGCTTTGAAATATAATCGTCCGCACCCAAATCAAGTCCGGTGACCTTATCATATTCACTATCCTTAGCCGTAAGCATAATTACGGGAAGCTCTTCGGTATCCGAAACGGCACGAAGCTTTTTTAAAATAGACAGCCCGTCCTCCTCGGGAAGCATTATATCAAGCATAATTAAATCCGTGTTCGACACATCAAGCTCGCTCCAGAACTTATGCGGAAGGTCAAAGCCTTTTACCTCATACCCCTCCTTTGTCAGGGCATAGCTAACGAGCTTTCTGATGTTGTCATCATCCTCAACAAGATAAATCATATATTTTACCTCCGAACTACCTCCGAACTACCTCCGAAAAATCAGAACTTTTTTTAATTATACCAAATCTAGTATATAAAATCAAGAATTTTATGTGAAAGCCCTCCCCGAAAGGGGAAGGCCGAAGCATGTCAGTCTTTAATTGTCTTGTGCTTGCCCGTCATTGAATAAATAACCCATTCGGCAATGTTTTCGGCGTGGTCGCCTATTCTTTCAAAATATTTAGCAATCATAAGAAGGTCAATTAGCGCCTCCGCATCATTTGCGCCCTCTTTAACGCCCGAAATCAGCTCATTTTTAACCCTTATGAACAAATCGTCAACAACATCGTCATGTTTTATAACTTCATATGCCAGGTCAATATCGTTTTTAACAAACGATTCCACGCTGTCTGTCACCATATTGATTGTTGCACGAGCCATATCGGCTATATGTACCTTGCTTCCTATGCTGCTCTGATTTACAAAGCAAACGATTTCCGCTATATCCGATGCCTGGTCGCCTATACGCTCCATATCCGAAATCATTTTAAGCGCCGAAGAAATCACTCTCAGGTCTTTTGCCACCGGCTGTTGCTGAAGAATTAGCTTCATGCAAAGTGTTTCAATATCTCTTTCCTTCTGGTCAATTTTTGAGTCAGCCTCAAAAATTTTTTCTTTAAGCGACTCGTCGTTCTCGATAAGATATTTCGCCGCGCCCGAAATTGCCTCTTCGCATAGTGCACCCATAGTGATAAGTTCGGTGTTGAGCTGTGCCAGCTGTTCGTTGTAATGCTTTCTCATCAACCAAACCTCCCTGTTATATAATCCTCTGTTCTCTTGTCAGCAGGATTCGAGAACATCTTTTCAGTCTCGTCAAACTCAACGATTTCACCAAGCAGGAAGAACGCAGTCTTATCGGCAATACGAACTGCCTGCTGCATATTATGCGTTACCATAACTATCGTATATTTATCCTTGAGCTCAAGAGCCAAATCCTCTATCTTTGAGGTCGAAATCGGGTCAAGTGCCGATGTCGGCTCATCCATCAAAAGGACCTCAGGCTCAACCGCAAGAGCCCTCGCTATACAAAGTCTCTGCTGCTGACCGCCGCTCATAGACAAT
>CADBUP010000159.1 GCA_902797885.1 uncultured Ruminococcus sp. | reverse complement strand
CTCGTATGTATAAAACACCTATTTTTTCGGCAAAATTATTTTAAATATTTTAAAAAAAGGACTTGCACAAACAATATGCTTATGTTACAATATTATATAAAGAAACTTATTATTCCATTTATAAGAGAGGTGAGCAGAGTGGATAGCTGTGATAATTGCGGGCGAAGTAGACAGTATGCGGCGGACGTTCAAGTACCGGGCTGTGATTCTGTTATTACGGCGGTTTACTTTGCACATATATCTTAGATTGTAGAGTATTTTAACCATTCTTGAACTCAAACCATATTCCTTTATCGGAGGATTTTATTTACTCCCTGAAATTACCAACAGAATATAAAAACGCAAATACATACGCGGCTTTTTTGTGGGCTGCTCCTTTGTGTTTGTTTTTGTTGCGGCAAAATTCAATTATATATCCATATGCAATAACACTAAGACACCGAATTGTATAGGATAAAATGAGAAAGGATGGTGTTACCGATGGACGAGAATACAAAAAACAATCTAAGCTCCACAGAATCAGACTCTGCGGAAGTTTCAACCTCTTCAGGGGAAAAAACCGCTCATGATGCACAGAGTTCCGCCGAAAACATTACAAATTCCGAGCTAAATGACATTCTTGATCAGAATCAGGATGATTCGGATGATGAAAATGACGATGAGGAACTCGCTCAGAAACCGGATTACGAAAAAGAAATTATCGATATTATACGCGGAAACGCCTCGCCTAAATATATGCGGGACAGACTTGACGATTATCACGAAAACGACATCGCCGAGGTTTTGTCAAAGCTGACTGTAGACGAGCGAAAAAAGCTTTACAGAGTTTTGACGCGTGACAAGCTTTCCGAAATTTTTGAATATACCGATGAAGATGACGCAAGCGTTTACTTAAACGAAATGGATTTACGTAAGGCTGCGGCAATTATATCAAGCCTTGATTCCGATACTGCGGTTGATATTCTTCGTGAAATCGACCGAAACAAGCGGACCGTTATCATCGACTTAATGGATGCGGAATCAAGAAATGACATTGCTCTTATCGCTTCATTTGACGATGATGAGATAGGAAGCAAGATGACAACAAACTTTATTTCGATACGGGAAAACCTAACCGTAAAAGAGGCTATGACCGAGCTTGTTGACCAAGCGGCAAAAAACGATAATATTTCAATGCTGTTTGTTGTTGACGATATGGGTACCTTCTATGGTGCAATCGATTTAAAGGATTTAATTATAGCACGCAGGGATGACTCACTTGAGGATATAATCATCACCTCCTTCCCTTATGTATACGGTCAGGAAAGTATAGATGATTGTATCGAAAAGCTTAAAGATTATTCAGAGGATTCAATCCCTGTACTTGATAATAACAATAGGATGCTGGGCGTTATTACCTCACAGAGCATCATTGAGGTTGTCGATGATGAGATGGGTGAGGACTATGCAAGACTTGCAGGTTTGACCGCAGAAGAAGATTTAACGGAACCGCTTAAAGACAGCTTGAAAAAACGTCTTCCGTGGCTTCTTATTCTTCTCGGACTCGCTTTAATCGTTTCATCGGTTGTCGGCGCGTTTGAATCGGTTGTGTCACAACTTACGCTGATTATGGCATTCCAGTCTCTGATTCTGGATATGGCCGGTAATGTCGGCACTCAGTCTTTGGCTGTTACTATCAGAGTGCTTATGGATGAATCGCTTACATTTAAAAACAAGGTCGAACTTGTTTTTAAAGAAATGCGTGTCGGCTTATGCAACGGCTTGCTTCTCGGTGTGCTTTCGTTTATCGCAATAGGCCTTTATATACACTTTTTCAAGGATAAAACACTTATGTTTTCATATGCGGTATCCGGTTGTATCGGCCTGTCGCTTATGCTTGCAATGTTGATTTCAAGTGCGGTCGGAACGCTCATTCCGCTGTTCTTTAAGAAAATTAATGTTGACCCGGCTGTTGCTTCGGGTCCCCTTATCACGACCGTGAATGACCTTGTTGCCGTTGTTACCTACTACGGCACAAGCTGGATTCTTCTTATTAACATTCTTCATCTCGCAGGATGATTTTCACTCCCCCGGCTTTAACTAAGGCCGAGGGAGTTTTGTTCTATTTTTTATATTTTCGCATATAGTTTAGTTATACAGTTAGACAAGCCGGAGGATGTACAATATGCGAAAATATAAAGCTTTCATAATCGATTTAAAATCTATTCTAAAGAGCGGAATTATCTTTACACTAACAGCGGCCGTTGCTGCCGGCGGAATATTCGTAATGAACAAGACAACTGTAGAAAATATCCGCTCTCCCGAAAAAATTCTCGAAAGCAACAATCCGATAATCGGTGCCACCGAAGCCGAAACGTTAAACACGACCGAGCTTGTTCATAAGTTCGGCCGGCATATTTCAAGAATTATTCTCGGATATGTGATAAACGACACCGAATCAATAATACGTGATTCGCTACCGATATACAAGGCGGTCACAAACCGCGGTCTTGTATCTATGATTTCTGATGATGGAGTAGAGAACCCGATACAAGATAACGTCTCTTCTCCACCTGTGGAAACTAACGGTGATGACGGCTCTGATATTCCCGAAAGCAATCGTGCACCTATAAAGCAAATCGATGCGGCACAGCGAACGTCTAACGGTTCACCCGTCGCTATAGGGAACGAAACCTCATACGGTATAGATATAAACGCAATGCTTTCACAAAAGCCCGATATAACCATATCCGGCGACGGCCCAAAGGTTTTGATTACACATACGCATGCGACCGAGGCATATGCTCCAAACGGTTCAAAGTTTTATGATAAAACGGCGAGCGACCGAAGCGAAAATAAGTCCGAAAACGTTGTCTGCGTCGGTGATGAACTCGTAAGAGTTCTTGAATCCAAAGGAATAAAAACAGTACACGACACCATTCTTCATGATGTTCCGTCGTTTAACGGCTCATATGCACATTCGCTAAGCACGGTTAATGAATATCTGAAAAAATATCCATCGATTCAGGTTGTCTTTGACGTTCATCGAGATTCAATCGTCTACGCCGATGACACAAAGGCAAAAACTTCAACCGAAATAGACGGAAAAACCGCAGCACAGCTAATGTTTGTTGTCGGTACTGACCAAAAAGGTCTGTATAATCCCGACTGGCGCGAAAATATGAAGGCCGCCATTCACTTCCAAAGTGAGATTTCGGCTAAATATCCAAAACTTATGCGGCATATAAACTTAAGACGAGAAAGATTTAACGGGCATACGACTCACGCCTCCATGATAATCGAAGTCGGCACAAGCGGAAACAGTCTTGAAGAGGCCATGTACGGCATCCGGCTCGCGGGCGGGTGTATCGCCGATTATTTAAACAGTTTGTAACAATAAATTTTTATTTTGGTATTGTAATTTCCTTTCATAAATGGTACAATGTAAATTAATAGTGTATTATAAAGAACAGGAGAATTACAATGCGAAAACTTTTAGCGGTTTGGGCGGCTAAATTATCGGCTGTCGCAGGAAGGCTTATAGGGAAGAAGTCCTCTTCCTCCCCCGGCGTGATAGCCTTAAAGATATGTCCTAACTTAATTGAACAACTTTCCAAAAACATTAAACAGGGTGTTATCGTCACCTGCGGAACGAACGGAAAGACAACGACAAACAATCTGTTAAACACCGCCCTTTTAAAATGCGGATATACTACTGTCTGTAACAATTTAGGTGCAAATATGGTCGGTGGAATAGCAACAGCCTTTGCCCTTGCCGCCGACTTAAAAGGCGGTCTTGAAGCTGATTGGGCAGTTCTTGAAGTTGATGAGGCTTCCGCAAGGCGCGTATTCGCGCACATTAAGCCGAACTATATGGTGATAACAAATCTCTTCCGCGATCAGCTTGACAGATACGGCGAGATTGATATTACCGTTGACCTTTTAAACGAAGCGATAGATATGACGGACGGCGTCAAGCTCATCTTAAACGGAGATGACCCCCTTACCGCACAGTTTGGCGAAGGAAGGGACGCTAAATACTTCGGCATATCCGAACAAGTCCTTCCTCAGATAGACGAAACAAAAGAAGGTCAGTTCTGCGTTAAATGCGGTCACGAGATGAAGTATAACTACTTTCACTATAGCCAGCTCGGTGATTACTATTGTGAAAATTGCGGAAACAAACGTCCGAATATTGACTTTGACGCGACCGATATTGACTTGTCCGGCTCAATGAAGTTCACGGTTAATAAATCCGTAAAAATCGATGTAAACTATCGTGGATTTTACAATATATATAATATTCTCGCCGTATACTCCGCGCTCTCCGTTATGAATGTTAAAACCGACGGCTTTAACGCGATGCTCTCTGACTATAAGCCTCAAATCGGAAGAATGGAACTTATTGATTTGGGTAAGCCGGTTATTTTGAACCTCGCTAAAAACCCGGCCGGGTTTAATCAGGCAATTCAAACGGTTATGCTTGATAAACGTAAGAAGGATATAATTGTTGCCATAAACGACCTTGCGAATGACGGCAGAGATGTTTCGTGGCTCTGGGATGTTGATTTTGACAAGTTAAACGACGAAAATCTTAACACCCTTACAACCACCGGAATCCGCCTTTATGACATTTCGCTCAGATTCAAATATGCGGATGTTAAAGTCGATTATATCACGCGAAATATGAAACAGGCAATAACACGCTGTCTTTCGACCGATGCGGAGGTATGTTATGTTCTCGTGAATTATACCGCCCTCTACCCTACACAAACCACGATGCTTGAGATAAAAAAGGAACTGGGAGGAAGAAAAGATGACTGATAAAAAATCACTTAATATAATTCACTTATACCCCGATTTGCTTAATCTATACGGTGACAAGGGGAACATAGCCTGTATGCAAAAACGTTTAGAGTGGCGCGGGATTGACGCTAATATTCAAACCTGTACAAATCGCGACCACAGCATTAACCTCGAAACAGCCGATATAATATTTGTCGGCGGCGGCTCTGACCGCGAACAGGAAATTGTCTGCGGTCTTCTTCTTAAAAAGAAGAATGAGATTGTAAGTTATGTTGAAAATGGCGGCGTTCTGGTCGCTGTTTGCGGAGGTTACCAGCTTCTCGGAAAGTATTATCAGACCGCGGACAAAAAAATCGAGGGTCTGAACATTCTCGACATTTATACTGACGCGGGCGACACCAGACTTATAGGAAACGTAGTTCTTGAATCCAAGTTATTCACTCAGAAAATAACCGGTTTTGAAAACCATGCCGGAAGGACATATATAGGCGGCCATACACCCCTCGGAAAGGTTCTTTACGGCCACGGAAACAACGGTGAGAGCGGCTAT
>CADBUP010000158.1 GCA_902797885.1 uncultured Ruminococcus sp. | reverse complement strand
CTTTATTATAATTGTACCTCGGTTTAATTCGACCAAGCCGTCTTCCGAAAAAGATTTAAGCATACGAGTTGCCGCCTCTCTTGCGGAACTTATATTCTGTGCGATTTGCTCGTGGGTTATTCGGAGCGTGTTACTGCCTGTGCGTTCCGATTCTAAAACAAGAAATTCTGCCAAGCGTTTGTCAAGGCTCTTAAACATAATCTGCTGCATAGACCACATTACATCGGAAAAACGTTTTACCGCAAGCTCATACAAAAAGCATTTTACATTTATATTCCTTTCTTTCAACAGCGCAATCGCATTAGCAGGAACAATGAGAACCTCGGTTTCTTGTTTTGCCGTCATAAAGGTGTCAAATGTTATCTGGCTGATTACGCAGGATGCCGAAAGCACACAAATATCATTCGGATATAGCCGAAACAATGTAATCTCTCTGCCTTCCTCGGAAAGCAGATATGTACGGATTTCGCCCGAAATGACCAAGAACATACCGAGACAATCGTTTCCTGAACCGTGAATAAAACCGTCTTTTTCAAACCGCCGAAGAAATGATACGCTATTTACATATTCTCGTTCTTCTTTCGATAGTTTGTCCCAAAACGGCAGCTTTTAGGTTAAGTCTGTTATTCGTGACATTTGTGATTACCGCATCCGTGATCACCGCAGGAACGAACGTCGCCGTGTTCGTGATTGTGGTGGCTGCAATGAACATTCGGGTTATATCCGAGATTTCCGTCAAGGAGCGCTTTGACCGCATCGTCAGCATTTCCGTATACTCCGCCGTAGAGTTTAATTCCGGCTTCCGAGAGCGCCGTCTGCGCTCCTCCGCCAATACCGCCGCAAATCAGCGTATCGACACCGTTTTTCATCAAAAAGCTTGCCAAAGCACCATGTCCGCTGCCGTTAGTGTCAACAACCTGTGTGTTTTCAATTTTCCCTTCCTTGATTTCATAAATCTTAAATTTTTCGGTATGTCCGAAATGCTGAAAAATCTGTCTGTCCTCATAAGTTACTGCAATTTTCATGATATGATCTCCTTTTTGTGCGGTTTTGCACACATTTTTACTTGTACCGAAACTTTGTCGGCAACAGCTGCCGCAGCTTTCATGCTCTTTGCCGCCACAAATGCGGTAATTTCCGCCGGAAATAACTATTTTTCGCCCGTAAACCAGACAGGCTGCCAGCTTTCGCCTTGCACTTTCGTAAATTTCCTGTACGGTTGAACGGGATATATCCATTTGTGCAGCACATTGTTCATGTGTTTTTTCTTCCAAATCCACCAAACGAATAACCTCATATTCGTCCAATGTAAGTACAACAGGCTCGTTATTTCTGCAGTTTGTCGGATTAAAGGTGTCATTTTTCGGCAAAACACAAATTCTTCTGCATCGCTGCGGTCTTGGCATAGATAAGCCTCCTTTATTTTCGGTATATACCGATTATATCATAATCAGATAAAAATGTCAAGATGAAATATAACAAATATTCAATATCAAGCGTTGAAAGTGTCACGGAACATTGATATGTTCGGCACATATAAAAAGACAACCCGTTTATGCGTCCGCTTAACTGGAAAGCTCCTGCCGATTATACAAAAGCTTTTCTAGAGGACGGCGAAATTTTTCGAAAATTTTTGTAACACATCATTGACAAACCTACAGGAGATGAATAGGAAAGAAATCGCAAACTATTGACAAATTCGACTTTTTCTGATAAAATTTATGTAGATAAGTATATCTTTTTTTGACAGGCACAACATAATCGCAATTATGTTGTTTTTTTAACATCGCAAAAGACCAAGCTTTTGCAACTGTTTCATATGCTCTGTTCCGCTTTCCGCAGTGTAAATTCTTGTAGTGTTAATATTGGAATGTCCGAGTATATCAGCGAGTCTTACAATATCTTTTTGCAGGGAATAATACGTTCTTGCAAAAAGGTGGCGAAAGTTATGCGGAAACACTTTTTCTTTTGACACTCCCGCACTCTCACACAGCTCCTTTAACATTCTCCATATATTCGATCTGTCAAGAGGCGTACCCGTTCTCGTAACAAAGATGCTGCCGCTTTTGATACCCTGTTTCAACGCATACTTTTGCAGGATAATACACAGCTTTTTGGGCAGAAAAACCTGCCTTATTTTTCCCTTGCAGTTTATTATTGCCTGTCTGCGTTTTATGGCCTCAAATGTTATAAATTTAATTTCCGATACCCGAAGTCCTGTGCTTGCAATCGTCTGTATCAGATAATACAGCTTTTCGTTTTTCCTGTCCTTTGCCGCCGTCAGCAGTCTTTCATACTCTGTTTTTGTCAGTTCCTTTGACTTGTCTGCAAAAATCTTGCGCTGTGTTTTCAATGTTTTTACCTTCATGTTGCGCCAATCGGCATATTCAAAGAACATATTGAGCGAGGACAGTATCGAATTAACACTTGCGGTTTTATATTGCGCAATCAGGCGTTCTTTATATTGAATGACCCTTTCCTTGCGTGGAATTTCTCCGCCGGGCCATTTGACAAACGCCGTAACATCACGAATATATTTCTCGATGGTAGCGGCCGATTTTTCTTCGTTTACAAGATATTTTCTGAATTTTTGAATTTGTTTTTCGGTTATACTCTGTAATTTCATATTGACCGCTTCCTTTCTTTTCACCATATATATTGCACCACTCAGGCAAAATTTATAAATTGAAGCTGTCAACAGTTTGCTCCTTTATCTCCGATTTTGTCAAACTTGCCGTAAAATGAGTCTTACTATTGCCGAATTATATAAAAGCCGCCCGACAATAAAGGCATG
>CADBUP010000157.1 GCA_902797885.1 uncultured Ruminococcus sp. | reverse complement strand
GATCGGGCGAAGGCAAAAAACCATTTTCCTTACCCGATGAGAGATGTATAATCTCATGACCCGCCATAATATTTGCGTCTACATAAGCAGGATAAGCAGGTTCTATTACCATTACCTTATTATCCTTTGAAAATAAATCCAGTATATCGCCAAGCTCATCGCTCGCCCCGCTGGACACAAAGACTTCATCGTTTTCAAGCGTTACTCCGCGCCTTGCATAATAAGCCGCAATCGTCGCTCTGAGCTCAGGGTCGCCGCATTCGGGCATATATCCATGAAATGTCTCGCCGCTTGCCTGGTCGTCAACCGCCTTATGAAGAGCCGAAACCACCGCGTCACAAAGCGGAAGCGAAACATCACCGATACCCAATCTATAAAGATGCGTACCGGGATTCTTCTCTAAATATGCCTTTGTTTTTTGGGCAATATTATAAAAAAGATATGAATCCTTTAAGTTAGAATAATTTTTGTTAGCCTTTGTCATTCTATCGTCTCTCCTTCATATACAAATTCAGCCGGTCCTGTCATTAAGACTGTCCCGTCAGCGTTCTTGGTTATAAACAAAGAGCCGCCGTCAAGTTTAACCTCGATTGGCTCGCCTTCCTTACAGAAGCCTTCCGCAACCGCAGCGGCTGCCGACGCACACGCTCCTGTTCCGCACGCCATAGTAATACCGCTTCCGCGTTCCCATACGCGCATACGAAGGGTATTCCCGTCAAGCACTTGAACAAACTCGACATTTACACCGCCGGGGAACTCGCTATGATGTTCGATTGCGGCACCGACCGTAGTGAGAGGTGCATTTTCGGCATCGTCGGTGAAAATAACTGCATGGGGGTTCCCCACCGAAACGGGAATACACTCCACCTTATCGCCGAGAACCTCAAGACTCTTTTTTTTGTCGACGTTAACCTCACCCATATTAACTGTTGCCGCGACAGCCTTACCGTCCTTAAGCTTTAAATCAAGAATTTTGATTCCCGAAAGTGTATCAACCGTTAAATGCGTCTTATCGGTATAACCTTTATCATAGACATATCTGCCCACACATCTTATACCGTTTCCGCACATTTTAGCCTCACTTCCGTCTGCATTAAATATGCGCATTTTAAAATCCGCCTTATCAGACGGCAAAATCCAAATCATTCCATCAGAACCCGCACCAAAATGCCGCCTTGAAAGCTTAATCGAAAGCTCGGGGGCATTTGTCGGTTCGGTCTCGGAATAGACATAAAGATAATCGTTTCCCAGTCCGTGCATTTTTGTAAACTTCATACTTTCACCCCTGTTTATTTATATGTTTGAATGATTCCCTCAGCAATTTTCCTGCGTGTGACACATCTGTCCATCGCCTGTTTCTCTATGTAGCGGTGTGCATCCGTTTCAGTCATTTTAAGTTCATCGATTAAAATCCACTTTGCACGGTTAACCAGCCGGATTTCCTCAATTTTCTCTTCAACCGAAGCCGTCTTTTTTTCCATTCTTCGAAGGCGCTCACGTGTTCCGCAAAGGAGGCGTATCGACTGCATTATAATTGCCGCCGAGGTGGGCTTTGAAATGGTCAGCACACCGTAATCGGTAACTTTTTCATATATATCATCATACAACTCAGAACGGACAAAAAGTAACGTTCCGACACCGCTTTCTGTACACAAATCAATAGCAAGACGCGTTCCGAATTCATCAGGCAGCGGTGTGTTAATCAATACTATATCAAACCCCTGCTCAAGGATCCGTCTTCGGGCTTCCCCAACGCTTTTCACAAACTTAATCGGGGTAAACTCTGCCTCAGGGAGCATGGATTTAATCGCAGTATTGAATTTTTCCGCGGGGGAAACAACAAGAATGCTGTATACATGCTCTTTAAGCGGCATCACGCTCCCACCTTTCCGAATTTATCCGCAGTATGTCTCTATAACCGTCTTAGGTAAGCATCCGGCAATAAACTTGCTTTTAGCCGCCGCTCGAGCCGCCTCGTCAAGATTCTCAGGCAGCTTTTTATATTCACTCGTAAGCTTTTTATCCGCCAAATAAAGGTTTATATCAGCGGGTCTCGGAAGCTCAAGCTGATTTTCGATTCCATAAAGACCCGCATAAATAAGCAGTGTATACGCCAAATACGGATTTGCCATCGGGTCGGGTGACCGAAGCTCTGCGCGTCTGTACGCTCCCTCACCGGCAGGAATACGGATAAGCTGTGAGCGGTTCTGGCTCGACCATGTGATATACTTCGGCGCTTTCAGCTTTCCGAGTCTCTCATAAGAATTTCTTGTCGGATTTAAAAAGGCGGTCATATCATAAATCTTATCGAGAATCCCCGCTATCATACAAGGCAGATTCTTCTGTTCATCTCCGCCCTTAACCGAAAAGTTGATATGAAAGCCGTTTCCGGGCATCTCAGCAACGGGCTTAGGTGAAAAGTCGGCATACAATCCGTTTCTCGCCGCTATCGTGTTAATAACCGACCGAAATGTTGTTGCGTTATCCGCCGCATTGAGCGGAGCCGAATACCTGAAATCAATCTCATTCTGTCCGGGGCCCTCTTCGTGATGCGAGCTCTCGGGGATAATCCCCATTCGCTCAAGCGTCAGGCAAATCTCACGCCGGACATTCTCACCCTTATCGTCCGGCGCAATGTCCATATAACCCGCCCTGTCATAGGGAATATCCGTCGGCATTCCCTCTTCGTCCGTCTTAAACAAATAAAACTCCATTTCAGCGCCAAAGGCAAAGGTATAGCCTTTTTCCTTTGCCTTTGCAACCGCCTCGCGGAGAATTCTTCTATTATCAGCCTCAAACGGTTTTCCGTCCGGGTGTGTTATATCACAGAACATACGAATTACCCTTCCGTGTTCAGGACGCCACGGAAGGACGGCAATCGTCGAAGGGTCGGGGTGAAGAAGTAAGTCAGAGTGTACCTCACCGCCAAAACCGGCTATAGCCGACGAGTCAATCGTGATTCCATAGCTGAAAGCACGTTCAAGTTCGCTCGGCATAATCGATATATTTTTCTGTTTTCCATAGACGTCACAGAAAGCAAGACGTATAAACTTAACGTCCTCTTCTTTTATATATTGTATAATTTCAGAGCTTGAATAATTCATATAAGCCACCTGCTTTTCTAATTAGTTTGCGACATACATCTGTTTATAAGGATTCTTGCTGTCAGGCGTAACCACAGTAAAATCGTCTTTTAAAAGCTCTTCGCTGTTATAACCGAAGTATTCGCAAAATTCTTCAATATACATTTTAATTTCTTCTTTGTCATCGTCCGAAGCGAGAGCAGCAGAAACCTGACTCGGGAATTTTATGTCCTCGCACTTTGACCTCAGAAAAATCTTTCCGCCGTGCATACCGGTGCAAGGGAAATTTCCGACAATGTTCTTTCCGTCAGCGTTAAGTCCGAGAACAATAATTAAACCTCCGGCCTGATACTCGCCGAGGAAGCTTCCCGTTCTTCCGCCGATAACCAGGATAGGCTTCTTTTCACGATATGCCTTCATATGAATACCGGCGCGGTATCCTGCGTTTCCGTTAACGAAAATCTCACCGCCGCGCATCGCGTAACCGGGAGCGTCTCCGATTCCTCCATGGACAATAATCTTTCCGGCATTCATCGTATCGCCTACCGCGTCTTGAGCGTTGTCCGAAACTTCTATTATCGCACCGTTAAGATATGCGCCGAGAGCGTTTCCCGGGATACCCGAAACGGAAATCTTTTTGTCACTCATCCCCGCCGCGATAAATCTCTGACCACAGCAGTCGGTGATTGTGCAATCCTCATCGGTGCTTCTGATTTTCTCATTTAATTCAGCAAAGCCGAGTTTTTTTGCATCTATAATCATATTATACCACACTCCCTAACTTTTTTCCAGTATAATTTTCACCAAAAGGCATCAAACCCGGATTTTTTTTCAATAAATCAAAGTCAACGCTGTCAAGCGGGGTTTTATTTCGTATAAGTGAGGTGTATATTCCCGTACGTTCAGCACAGTTTATCATCATAAAGCCTGTGAGGTACCCGTCTTTTGTATACAGCTTTTTTATTCTGTTATCTGACTTTTCTTCATAGACCTCTGCGTCATCGGGTCTCTGACCCGCCGTCATCGCGTTCATTCCGAAGAAACCGATTGAGTTCATCGGGATTGCATTATCAAACGTCTCATCTCCGCCGGCCATATTTACGCCGGCACACTTTCCCTGCATATACGCGTTCGGAAGAATCGCTATAACACGATTTTGACCGTCCGACGAATCCTTGCCCTCGGTGCAATCACCTGCGGCATAAATATTATCTATTGTCGTCTGCATACGATTGTTTATTATTATACCGCGGTTTACCTCACCGCACGCATCCTTAACAAGCGAAATATTAGCACGGACACCGACAGCAAGAACCAAAACGTCAAAGTCAACCTCGCTTCCGCTCTTCATATAAGCAGTATTCTTATCAAACCTAACCGCGGTATCGCCAAGCATAAGGGATATTCCGTGTTCTTCAAGGTTCCTGCTCATAAGCTCTGAACATTCGCTGTCAAGAATACTTGAAAGCACCCTGTCTGCGAGGTCACAGACGGTTATGCTTCCCACGCGGTCTTGAATACCTTCGGCACATTTAAGACCGATAAGACCCGCCCCGACTATCAGAACCTTTGAATCGGGTTCAACCGCCGATTCAAGCGCAAGCGCGTCATCCAGTGTCATAAAATTAAACTTTTTTTCGACCGTATCAAGCCCCTCAAACGGAGGAACAAATGACCGCGACCCAGCGGCAACGCAAAGCTCATCATAATTCAAAACCTCGCCATCGTCAAGCTGAACCGTCTTTTTGTCCTTGTCTACAGCCACCGCGTGCTTTCCGTAAAGGACTTCACAGTTATTATCGCTGTAGAAGCTGTCCTTTCTGTATTTCATCTTCTCTATATCAGTCATTTCTTCAAGGTAATACGAAATCAATGGTCTGCAATATACATGTCTGTTTTCGCCCGAAACAACCGTTATCGGCGATTCCTTGTCAACTGTTCTGATACCCTCTATACAACCGACCGCCGCCGTACCGTTTCCGATAATTACATAATGCTTCATCATTCGTCACCTCTCCTCATATACAATCGCTCTATTAGGACATCCCTTAACACACGCGGGCGAGCCGCATGAATTTTTAAGGCAAAGTTCACATTTATTAACCGCACCCTCGCCGTCTCTTACAACCGTTCCGTAAGGACAAACGAGAATACAGGTCAGACATCCCACACATTTGTTGTGGTCTATGGTAACCACACCGTTTTCGTCTTTGGTCAGCGCGCCCGAGATACAGCTCTTTATGCAAAGAGGGTCGGTGCAATGCCTGCACGACACGGCGAAATTAATCTTATCGCCTTCCTCCACCTGAATTCTCGGGTAAATCTTTTTATCCTTCAAGGCTTTAACCATACTGCTTTCACCGGAATTGGCAAAGGCACAGTTGTATTCGCAAAGGTGACAGCCAAGACACCATTCTTCATTTACATATACTCTTCTCATTCTCCTGCGTGTGAGATACCCAGTATCTCAAGCTCCTTTCCGGTAAGATTTATTCCTCTGAGCATAAGGCGGTTTCCGCGAAGCGCCTCGATTGAGTTAATTCCCATTCCGCCCATCAGCTCTTTTATCTCATGCTTCCAAGCCGTCATAAGATTTATTAATCTCTCTGTTCCGACATTGGGGTTAAGTCTCTTAACCAGTTCGGGTCTCTGAGTCGCTATACCCCAATTACACTTACCTGTCTGACAGGTTCGGCACAGATGACAGCCGAGAGCAAGAAGCGCAGAGGTCGCAATATAACAAGCATCCGCACCGAGTGCAACCGCCTTGACAACATCAGCCGCACTTCTGATACTTCCGCCGACAACAAGTGATACATTATTTCTGATTCCCTCATCCCTAAGTCTCTGGTCAACGGACGCAAGAGCAAGCTCTATCGGGATTCCGACGTTATCACGGATTCTGGTAGGAGCCGCACCCGTTCCGCCGCGGAAGCCGTCGATTGCTATAATATCGGCGCCGCTTCTCGCGATACCGCTCGCTATCGCCGCAATATTATGAACCGCGGCAACTTTTACTATAATCGGTTTTTTATACTCTGTCGCTTCTTTGAGCGAATAAACAAGCTGACGTAAGTCCTCTATTGAATATATGTCGTGATGCGGTGCAGGCGAAATAGCGTCTGAGCCTTCGGGAATCATTCTTGTGCGGGATACGTCACCGACAATTTTAGCGCCGGGAAGGTGACCGCCGATACCCGGCTTTGCGCCTTGACCCATCTTAATTTCAACAGCAGCACCGGCTTCGAGATAATCCTTGTATACGCCAAAACGTCCTGATGCAACCTGAACAATCGTGTTCTCACCGTAACAGTAAAAGTCTTCGTGAAGACCGCCCTCACCTGTGTTATAATAGATGCCAAGCTCTCTCGATGCTCTCGCAAGCGATTCGTGTGCATTATAGCTGATTGAACCATAGCTCATGGCTGAGAACATAACCGGCATCGAGAGTTCAAGCTGCGGCGGAAGCTCACAATCAAGTGTTCCGTCTGCTTTACGCTTTGGTTCAACATTTTTCTTGCCCAGGAAAACACGCGTTTCCATCGGCTCTCTAAGCGGGTCGATAGGCGGGTTTGTAACCTGTGATGCGTTTATTAAAATCTTATCCCAGTATACAGGAAGGGGATTCGGGTTACCCATTGATGACAGCAAAACACCGCCGCTGTTTGCCTGCTTATAAATTTCTTTTATTGTATTATTTGACCAGTTTGCGTTTTCACGATAGGAACATCGACTCTTTTCAATTGAAAGCGCGTGGGTCGGACATAGCGAAACACAACGGTGACAGCATACGCACTTTGACTCGTCGCTGAGCATTACGTTTCCATCCTTATCGTATGTATGAACCTCATTTGAACATTGTCTTTCACAAACGCGGCATTGTATGCATCTGCTTTGATTGCGGACAACCTCAAATTCGGGATATATATATTCAACTCCCATTAGTAAGCACCCTCCTTAACCTTTACTATAACCGGCTCGCCGCCTGACGGAGCGTAAATATTTTGCGCATTTGGTTCCATTACGCGGATAGCGGCTTCCTCGCTTGCTATAAACACCTTATCATCCTTCTCGCCGACAACCATTGAACGAAGCTTTAATCTGTCGTTTAAAGCCATCAAGCCGCCCTCAAAGCCAAGAATGATTGAAAACGGTCCGGTTATCAAAAGACCCGAATATACGGTCCTGAGATAGGTCAGCTTCTCTTTTGTCTTTTCATCGGCACTTTCGATTGTGCTCCAGAACGGAGCCGCCATTACCGATGCCGCCTCTTCAAGCGTAAGCTTTTTCTTTCTGATAAGATAATCGGCTATATAGGTTATAACCTCGGTATCTGTTTGAAGATTACATTTATAGCCGTACATTTCAATAAAGCGTCTGTTTGCGTCATAGGAAGAAATCTCACCATTATGTACTATTGAATAATCAAGAAGTGCAAAAGGATGCGCGCCGCCCCACCAGCCGGGAGTATTGGTCGGGTACCTTCCGTGAGCAGTCCAGCTGTACGCCTCGTATTCATCAAGCTTATAGTACACTCCTACATCCTCCGGAAAACCGACCGCCTTGAAAGCGCCCATATTCTTTCCGCTTGAGAAAACATAGCTTCCCTTACATTCCGTATTGATTTTCATTACCGCACGTGCAACAAACTCTTTCTCATCAAGCTGAGAATGTCTGAGTGCATACGGATCGGGTACAAGGAAGTATCTCCAGATAAGCGGTGCATCGGTAATCTGTTCCATCTTTCTGGTAGGAATACTCTCTGCCTTTACGATTTCAAATTTGTCTTTTAAAAACTTCTCGCATGTCTCGCGACATGCAAAGTCGTCATAAAAGATATGAAAAGCGTAATAATCAGCGTAATCAGGGTAGATTCCGTAAGCCGCAAAGCCTCCGCCCAATCCGTTTGAACGGTCGTGCATAGGAATCATACTCTCGATGATTTTTTCGCCTGTCATTTTCTTCCCGTCCTTTGAAATAACCGCTGAAATTGCACAGCCCGACGGGATTCTGATTTGCCCTTCAAGTTTCATTTTCATCAATCCTTTATAAATTAAAAAAGCAAAGGCATCCATTCAAAGGGCATAATAACCCTTTGAATGAACGCCTTTGCTCATTACAGATAAGTATAGCACAGTAAGATTACTTTGTCAACACCTATTTTAAAACTTTTTCGACAAAAAAAGAGACCCGTTTGGGGGAACGGGTCTCAGGGAGGGAGTTATGTATTTGCAATTACAATCTTTTTACGATTGCAAGCTTAGTATAACGCAAATTTCTAAATCTGTGGTGAATAATCTGTAACATAAAAGTGAACATTGTGTTAACTTTCCCTAAATAGTGTCTGCGATTATTTCGTCCTTGTCACGGTTTGACTTTTACTAAAATTTTTGAAGATATCCGAGGTCTCCTGTCATCATTAAAACATTCTGTTATGTAAGCAAAAACACGAAAAATCTCATTTGCTTGCCGCCGGCGAGAGCCCCCTTGCCTAAAGAGTGGTGTCAGTCGCTAAGCGACTGACGAGGGGATTCAGCATGGCGGAATCAGAGGACGGCGATAAAATCAAAATGAAATTTTTCGTGAAATAGGATTTGTCGACAAGCTCAGCTTTATGCTTTGCATAAGGCTGAGTTTCTTTCATATCGTCAAATATTTTTAAAGTGAAGATTTAAGAAAATTTAAAATTTCCGTCTCGGCTTTTTCCTCATCAGGACCGCTAATCTTAACCAATATTTCATCGTCTTTCGCCGCACCCAAGCTCATAACAGAAAAAAGCCGCTTTGCGTCCGCAGACTTTCCGTTAAGCGATATTTCTATATCAGAATCGAACTGCTCTGCTTTTTTTACAAGCATCCCAGCGGGTCTTGCATGAATTCCGGCGTCATCCTTTATCTTATAGGTAAAATTTCTCATATTATTTCCTCCCGAAAGTGTAATATACATTAATATTCCCCGTTTCGGCGAAAATATACATCAAAATTTTTTAATCATAAAAATTTTTAATCATACAGATAGCCTCTGCCGCGATGCCCTCGCCCCGACCGCAAAAGCCTAATTTTTCGGTTGTAGTCGCCTTCACACTGACACACGCCGCCGAAATTTCTAAAACTTCGCTGATTTTCTCACGCATATGCGGTATAAAATCGGCCAGCTTAGGCTTTTGTGCAATAATAGTCGCATCAATGTTTACAACGCTGAATCCGTTTTCTTTCAAAGTATTCCTTACGACGGCAAGAAGCATACAACTGTCGGCGCCCCGCCATTTTTCGTCAGTATCGGGGAAGTGTGTGCCAATATCTCCGAGAGCCGCCGCTCCGAGCATTGCGTCCATAATTGCATGGAGAAGCACATCGGCGTCTGAGTGTCCGAGCAGACCAAGCTCATACGGTATTTTTACACCGCCCAGTATTAACTCTCTTCCCTTCACAAGTCTGTGCACATCATATCCAAGTCCGACTCTCATCTGTTTCGTTTCCCCTTTTTCTGAATTTAAAATTCCCTCAGCCAAAACCATATCCTCGGGCGTGGTCAATTTAATGTTAAGCGGCGAACCTTTAACAACTTTAACCGAAGCCCCGAAAAGCTCAGCCAAGGCACAGTCATCAGTCACCGACACACCGTTTTTTTCCGCATCTCTGTGAGCGTTACGAATCATTTCAATTTCAAATCCCTGTGGTGTTTGAATATAATATTTGTTTTCTCTGTCAACCGTTTCTAAAATCATTCCATCATTTTTGACGGTTTTTAACGTGTCCATAACCGGTACGCCGAGAGCCGCCGCACCAAAGCGATGAGTTTCGTTCACTACCTCGCTTATCTGTTCCGTGGTCACAAACGGTCTTGCCGCATCGTGAATGAAAACGAATTTTCCTAATGCCGCGTTAATTCCATTCAGCACAGACGCCTGTCTCGTCGCGCCTCCCTTAACAATATGGGTCAGCTTTGTGATTTTATATTCAGCCGAAATCCTCTTTACCGTTTCAATATCACTATCACGTGCAACGATTATAATTTCGTCAATATCAGGGCAGGTCTCAAACTTCAAAAGTGTACGAACGATTATCGGAATTCCTCCGATTTGGACAAACTGTTTCGGTATATCTCCGCCCATCCGCGTTCCGCTTCCGCCCGCGGCAATTACAGCCGAGTTAATTATATTATCCATATCTTTTCCTCTTTATAATATATCCTTTAATACATCGCGGATATTATAGTACGTACTTATCTGAATCTTCTTAAATTTTTTAAGCTTATCGGCATTATACGCAGGAATAAGCACCCGTGCAAAGCCGAGCTTTTCAGCCTCGCCAATTCGGTTTTCAAGATAACTGCACGCACGAAGCTCTCCCGTCAGTCCTATTTCGCCTATCGCCACCACATCACTCGGAATTGGTCTGTTACGAAAACTTGACGCAATCGCCAAAAACACGCCCATATCGATTGCCGGCTCAACCATTTTAAGACCGCCTACAACATTTACATACACATCGTAAGCCGAAATATGAAGTCCTACCCGCTTGTCCATAACAGCAAGCATAATAAGCACCCGCGTTAAATCGATTCCTGTACTGGTACGGCGGGCATTTCCAAAGCTGCTCTGCGCCGCAAGCGCCTGAACCTCAGCAAGCACCGGACGGGTTCCTTCCATAGTACATATGATACACGAACCGGGCTCGTTAATCGGTCTTCCCGAAAGCATCGCTTTCGACGGGTCTTTTATCTCGGATAATCCGTCGCTTCCCATCTCGAAAACGCCGATTTCATTTGTTGAACCAAAACGATTCTTTATCGCCCTTATTATTCTGTAAGAACGATGTTGGTCGCCCTCGAAATAAAGGACCGAGTCAACAATATGTTCAAGAATTTTAGGACCGGCTATCGACCCCTCTTTCGTTACGTGTCCCACCAAAAATGTCGCTATCGACTGTTCCTTTGCGATACGCATAAGCGTCGCCGCAGTATCGCGAATCTGGGTAACGCTTCCCGCCGCGGGCGTGATTTCGGGATTATACATAGTCTGAACCGAATCAACAATTAAAATATCCGGCTTTTCTTTCATAATACAATCGCAGATAAGCGCCATATTTGTCTCGGTATAAAGCCTGAGATTTTCAGTGGTAACAGAGAGCCTGTCGGCGCGAAGCTTAATCTGACTTTGTGATTCTTCACCCGAAACGTAAAGGATTCGCCTGTCCCTGCCGAGAAACTCGCAAATCTGAAGCAAGATAGTTGACTTTCCTATACCGGGGTCACCGCCGATTAATACAAGCGAACCGGGAACTATCCCTCCGCCCAGAACCCGGTCAAGCTCAGAAAGACCGGTATGAATTCTCTCCTCTTCCGATATCGAAATATCTCGAAGCGGCTTCGGCGGTTCCGACTGCATGGCAAAGGCGGTGGCTCCTCCTCTTGACGACTTTGATACAGAGGTTATAACCTTTTCTTCGTTCATCGTGTTCCATGCCCCACACCCGGGACACTTTCCGTTCCACTTAGGTGATTCCGTTCCGCATTCAGAGCATACAAAAACCGTTTTTTGTTTCAATGTCATTTCCCCTTTTATCTATAATTAATTAAATTATATCACAAACTTCTTATTTTGTCCATTATTTTGGAATTATTCAGTCATTTTCATAGTAAATTCTAATAAATGTTATCTTAATGTAACATTTAGGTCTTGTAATATATCTTATAATGAGTTATAATATAATGAAGTGTAGTATGTGCTGATTTAAAAAAGAGCAGGGGTGAGCCGGTGTATACAAATACAATGTACGCAATAGTAGATGTGCTCTGCCTATTTATATTCTTAATCGGTTCGTATTATACAGTAATAGGCTTCTTCTCGCTCTTCGGCAGAAAACATAACAAATCAAAACCCGGGCGAATGCGTTTTGCTGCGGTGATTCCCGCTCATAACGAAGCCGATGTTATCTCGGGTCTGATTTCAAGCATAAGAAGGTGCAGCTATCCTCAAGAGCTTATATCAATCTTCGTCATCGCTGACGAATGTACCGATTCAACCGCCACACTTTCGCGAAAGTTGGGTGCGAGGATAATATCAAGACCGATTTCGACTTGTAAGGGTGATGCTCTTTCGGCGGCTTTTTCTGTTATATTGACCGAAAAAGCCTATGATGCGGTTGCTGTGTTTGACGCGGACAATCTTGTTGATTCCGAATTTTTTTCGGTTATGAATGAGCGTTTGTCATCCGGAAAAGAAGCGGTTCAGGGATATGTTGATTCAAAAAATTCGGATTCATCATGGATTTCATATGCACACTCGGTATGGTACTGGATTACTAACCGTTTGATGCAGACAGGCAGAGCCGTTCTCGGAATCGGCTGTGTTCTTGACGGAACAGGTTTTGTATTATCAACAGAACTTTTAGCCAAAGTCAGATGGAAAACGGTCACCTTTGCCGAGGATGCGGAATATACCTGTATCCTTGCCGAGAACGGAATCTGCGTTGACTATGCGGAAGATGCAGTTGTATTTGACGAGAAGCCGAGAACACTGAGGGAATCCGCAAGACAGCGCAGACGCTGGACTCAAGGTATGTTTGATGTTCAGTCAGAGTACACGCTCAGACTTTTGAAACGCGGAAAATTCAACGCCCTAATGAATCTTTGGGGTGATGTGTTATCAAGCGTTTCCTTTGCGGCGCTGACAATTTCGGCATTTGTTATAAACTTTGGGATATGGCAAAGCGCCGTTGGAAAAATAACACTTTGGATATACATTTTATTTAATATACTCATTACGCTTCTCGCGTTAGTGAAAGATAAAAAGATTAGTTTTAAAATGATACTCAATATTTTTGGGTTTTTAATTTATATTATAAGCTGGCTGCCCGTTAGCTTCTTCGGAATCTTCGGCAGGAGAAACGGCGGCTGGTATCACACAAAGCACAAAGGCAAAGACTGAGGTCATTTGCTTTGTTTAAAGGAGGACTTAATTATGTGCGGTATAGTTGGATATGTCGGAAAAAAGCAGGCCGTTCCGGTACTTATAGACGGACTTAAAAAGCTTGAATACAGAGGTTATGACTCAGCCGGCGTCGCTGTAATGGACAACGGTCAAATTAAAGTTAAAAAGTCAAAAGGCAGACTTTCTGTTCTCGAAGAAAAGCTCAAAGAGGGCGAGCCTTTAAACGGCGTAATGGGCATAGGTCACACCCGTTGGGCTACACACGGCGAGCCGTCCGATACTAACTCGCATCCGCATCTCAGCCGTTCGGGGAGATTCGCGGTAGTGCACAACGGCATTATCGAAAATTACTTAAAGCTTCGCCGTAATTTGATTGAAAAGGGCTTTGAATTTATTTCCGAAACAGATACTGAGGTTATCGCCCATATGGTTGAATATTATTATAACGGAAACATTATCGAAACCGTTGCGAAGGTGGTTGAACGCGTTGAGGGTTCATATGCTCTCGGAATTCTGTGTGCCGACACTCCGGATTCATTTGTTGCTGTCCGCAAGGAAAGCCCCATGATTGTCGGTCTCGGCGAGGGCGAAAACTTCATTGCCTCTGATATACCCGCCATACTTTCTCATACACGTGAGGTATACTTTCTTGAGAATAATGAGATTGTTTTGCTCTCGGCGGATAAAGTTAGTGTCTATAATACTGACGGTGAAGAAATAAAGAAAGAAAAATACCACGTTGACTGGGATATTTCAGCGGCCGAAAAAGGCGGCTATGAACATTTTATGTTTAAAGAAATAATGGAACAGCCCAAGGTTATCCGTGACACGGTTCAGCCGAGAATTCGTAATGGAAAGATTGTACTTGACGATATTTCGCTTACGGCTGAATATATTAAAGGAATCGACAAGATTTATATTGTTGCTTGCGGAAGCGCATACCACGTAGGTGTCGTCGGCAAGTATGTTATCGAAGAAATGAACCGAATACCGGTCGAGGTTACTGTTGCATCCGAGTTTAGATATATGAATCCGATTGTAAACGAAAAAACTCTGACTATAGTTATCAGTCAGTCCGGCGAAACCGCTGATACCATTGCCGCAATGCGCGAGGCAAAACGCCGCGGTTCAAGAACGTTCGCTATAGTAAACGTAGTCGGAAGCGCAATTGCCCGTGAGGCGGATGATGTCTTGTACACATGGGCCGGCCCGGAAATCTCGGTTGCCACAACGAAGGCATATAGCACACAGCTGACCGCGATGTATCTTCTCTCGCTTTATATAGCACAGGAGTTGTCATTAATTGATGATAAGAAGCTTGCCGAATCGATTTCCACACTTGAAGCTCTCCCTGAAAATATCGGAAAAATTGTTGAAAACAAAGGCGATATTCAATATATGGCGTCACAGTATTACAATGCAAGCAGTATCTTTTTCCTCGGCAGAACGCTTGACTATGCGGTTGCCCTTGAAGGCGCTCTAAAAATGAAAGAAATTTCTTATATCCATTCAGAGGCGTATGCCGCCGGTGAATTAAAGCATGGTCCTATTGCTCTTATTGAGAACGGAACCGTTGTTATTGCACTCTGTACCGTTAATAAACTCTTTGACAAAATGCTAAGCAACATCAAGGAAGTTAAAGCAAGAGGTGCGGTTGTTATCGCTATTGCTGAAGAAGGCCACCCGGAAATCGAAAATGTAGCGGATCATGTAATATATCTTCCTAAGTGCGGTGAGCTTGCTCTGCCATCGGAAGCCGTTATACCGCTTCAATTACTCTCTTACTATGTTGCGTTACTTAAAGGTCTGGATATAGATAAGCCGAGGAATCTTGCTAAATCGGTTACGGTAGAATAATTTTTAAATTATTTAATTAAATAAGTATAAATTTATTAAGGCGGGTAAAAATAAAGGTTGAAAAAACTGTAAATATACAGAAGGGAGATTTTTATTATGGATATACTCGCCTTAATACTGGTAATAGTGGGTGCCATCAACTGGGGTAGCATCGGCTTGTTCGGCTTTGATATAGTCGGCGCCATCTTCGGAGGTCAGCTCTCTGTTTTCAGCAGAATTATTTTTACTATAGTAGGTTTAGGTGGTCTTTGGGCAATAACCTTTTTCTTCAGAGATAAAATTTTAAATAAGGAATAAAAATCGGGACTTTAAATGTACAAAAGCATTTAAAGTCCTTCTTTATTCTTAAATTTCTTTATGCATCAACAGACAATTGAACTTGAAAAACAGCCACAGGTATGTTATACTTAATTTAGATTAGGGGGCGATGAAAGTGAAAAAAATAGTTGCGACCGGAACAGTCTTTTCTCTTACAGGTGGGATTGTCTTTCTCTTTCTATGGAATCACTTCCGTCTCGGCGCATTTTTTTCACTCGTGATAACATTTTTTACAACATTTTATCACTTTATTATGAGAATTACTGTGGCCTATCTTGTGGTAATTTTCAGAAAAAATAAAACCGACAAGAATTTCGTTCCCGTTAAGCTAAGCAGGCCTGAAATGATATTTTATGACAAGATACGAATAAAAAAGTGGAAAAAGCTTGTTCCTACATATAACCCGTCGCTGTTCTCGGTTAAAAACACTTCACTTCAAGAGCTGATGCATAATATGATAGACGCCCGTATCGGCCATGAAATCATCGCCGTGCTGAGCTTTGTTCCTCTTCTTTTTTCAAAACCTCTCGACGGGACACTTCCTTTTCTTATAACCTCCGTTCTTGCCGCCGTATTCGATATGCAGTTTGTACTTATTCAGCGATATAACACGGCTCGCATTAGTACAATTATAACTAAAACAAAAAAAGCCAAATTTTTTTAAAAAAAATGTTGACAAAGAAATTTTTATATGCTATACTGGTAATAGATTAGACGAGATTGATTTGAATAGATTAGTTAATTTAACATTGTATTGTGATATTGTTATTTGATTATCGATGATTTTATTCCTTCGGTCTTGTTCGTCCGAGGGTTTTTTTATTTCCCTCAAAAAGTATATTAAAATTTTTAAGGAGAGATTAGAAATGATGAGAAAGATGAGAATGACGAGACGAGTAAATGTATTTAAGAAGGTAATTTCAGCTATTGCTGTTTCGGCTTTGGCGACCGCGATGCTTACCGGCTGCGGCGCTTCAAGCAGTACGAGCACCGGTTCCGGTCAAGAAAAAAAGGTGTATAAAGTCGGCGTAACACAGATTTCAGACCACCCATCGCTTGATAATTGTCGTAAAGGCTTCATCGAGGGGCTTAAAAACGAAGGTTTTGTTGAAGGTCAAAATCTTGAAATCGAATTTGTCGGCGCACAGGATGACATGGCTAAGAACACACAGATTGCTCAGAACTTTGCAAACTCAGGCAAGGATTTGGTATGCGGCATAGCCACTCCATCCGCTCAGGCTCTGTACGCCGCGTGTCACGACAAAAATATTCCTGTAATATTCAACGCTGTTTCGGACCCCGTTGCCGCAAACCTTGCAAAGTCAAAAACTGAAGCTCTTCCCGGAATCAGCGGTGTATCCGATCAGCTTCCGGTCGAGGCTCAGCTCCAGCTTATCAGAAAAATGCTGCCTGACGCTAAAAAAATCGGTATTCTGTATTCAACAGGTGAGGCTAACTCGGTCAGCACTCTTGAAGTTTATAAAGAACTCGCTCCGAAATACGGATTTGAAATTGTAGATAAGGGCATATCGAAAAAAGCCGATGTTCCCGCTGCGGCGGATGTTGTTTTAAACGAGGTTGACTGTATCTCAAATATGACTGATAACACAGTTGTTTCAGCACTCGCTATTGTTCTTGATAAAGCTAACGCTAAAAAGATTCCGGTATTCGGTTCTGAAGAAGAACAGGTTAAAAACGGTTGCCTTGCTTGTGCAGGTCTTGACTATGTCCAGCTCGGCGTTCAGGCGGGCGAAATGGCCGGTAAGGTTCTCAAAGGCACCGATATATCGACTATTCCTTATGAAACTCTTAGTGAAAGTAGTGTAAAGGTGAATGATGAGGTTGCCTCATCTTTAGGAATTACTGTTCCGGATGACATTAAAACAAAATAAACCAAAAATCAATTGAATTTAAGGGCGGCTCAAAAAGCCGCCCTGTATTTTGAGTGACAGGAGACGATTAACTATGAACGGTATTGTAATCAGTATATTTGAACAAGGTTTGATTTATGGAATTATGGCCCTCGGAATATACATAAGCTATAAAATTCTTGACTTCCCCGACTTGTCGGTAGACGGAACTTTTCCGCTTGGCGCGGCGGTTACAGCCGCACTTATGCTGAAAGGCATAAACCCATGGCTATGTCTTCCGATTTCGGCGGTGGCCGGATGCATAGCCGGCGCAGTCACCGGAATTCTTCACGTCAAGCTTAAAATCAAGGACTTGCTCGCCGGTATTCTTACAATGACCGCTCTTTATTCGGTAAATTACAGGATTGCAGGTGCTCCTAACCAATTCTTAATGGGAAAGTCTACTGTCTTTACTCTTCCCGAGTCTATGCCGACATTTATTACGACATACAAATATATAATTGTGATATTCATAATAGCCGTTGTGATGAAGTTTGCACTTGACTGGTATCTTTCGACAAAATCAGGTTTTCTTTTAAGAAGCGTTGGTGATAATGAGGGCTTGGTTGTCACCCTTGCCCAAAATCCCGGTACAATAAAGATTATAGGTCTTGCTATCTCAAACGGTCTGGTTGCCTTATCCGGCTCACTTGCGTGTCAACGTTCGATGCAGTTTGACATTACCTCAGGCACAGGCACAATGGTAATGGGTCTTGCCGCAGTTATAATAGGTATAACAATATTTAAAAAGATAAAATTTATGCGTTTGACAACGGGTGTACTCTTTGGTATGATTATATACAAGGCGTGTATTACCGCGGCAATAAGCAGCGGAATGGCTTCCTCTGACACAAATCTGATAATCACAGTTCTTTTTGTAGCGACACTCTTAATTAACGATTTCACATCACGAAAAAACAAGAAAAAAGGGGGGGTAATCAATGCTTAGACTTTCACACATAAACAAATCCTTTAACGTAGGAACAGTCGACGAAAAACAGCTTTTTACAGACTTTAACCTCGAAATATCCAAGGGTGAATTCGTCTCTGTAATAGGAAGTAACGGCTCGGGTAAAACCACGATGCTGAATATAATTTCGGGAGATATAAAGCCCGACGGCGGTGATGTCTTTTTAAGCGGTGATAATATAACAAAAATGGCAAACTATAAAAGGGCACGAAGAATTTCCCGGGTATTCCAGAACCCGTCAAACGGTACCTGCCCTACTATGACTATTCTCGAAAATATGTCTATCGCGGATAATAAGGGTAAAAGTTTTAACCTCACTAAGGGTCTGAATAACAAACGGAAAGATTTTTATAGAAGTCGGCTTGAAACACTCGGTATGGGACTTGAAAACCGTCTCGGAACTCTGACGGGTTCTCTTTCGGGAGGTCAGCGACAGGCGCTTGCGCTTATTATGGCGACGCTTGCTAAGCCCGATATTCTTCTTCTTGACGAACATACTGCCGCTCTTGACCCAAAATCAGCCGATATAGTAATGCGTCTGACTGACGAAGTCGTTAAAGAAAACGAAATAACGACGGTTATGATTACTCATAATTTAAGATATGCGGTTGAATACGGAACGCGTACCATAATGATGCACGAAGGCAATGCAATAATGGACGTCTCAGGCAACGAAAAATCAGAAAAGACAACAAACGATTATCTAAAGATTTTCAATGAAATCAGTATCGAATGCGGAAACTGAGCCTTGTCTCAGCTTCCGCATCTTTTATTGTGTTGAACTATACTATAAAAAAACGCGAAAAATTTCATTTCTTTGCCAGCGGAAAAGGGAATTTTATATACATTTTTTATCAAAAATATGTGTATTCTTATTTGCTTTTATTCTAAGCCTTGCTTTATTTATCTTTTGAAGCTATACTCTAATTATAGATTAAGATAAAGGAGCAATAAAAATGAAAATTGAACTCTTAGACCTCACCGGAAACATTCGTTGTGCCGCCGAGGGTGAAAACGAAGTTTTACTTAAAATTGATTCATATAGCGAAGGTGACCGCCTCGTTTTTAAAAGCAATAATTTAAAATATGTATGGGTCAGCATACATAAGGATATAGCCGAATGTCTTATTTACTTAACCAATTCAGAATTTTATTTTGATATTCCGACCGGGCAGGCAAAGGCGGGATTTGCACCTGACACCTTTAACGGAGAACAAACCGTTAAAATGCGTGCTGCATCATACAGCGATATACACAGCTATCGAAACCTTTGTTTAAATCCGCTCGACTATCGCCGCACCACAGAGGTGGTTGATCCCGACGCCCCGGAATGGAGTAATCCTAAAGATTCAAAGGCATTTTTAAACGGTGAAATAACTGAATTTCCTCATGCATATGCAAACCGTGTCACCCGAAACGAGGGTTGCTTCTATGCGCGGAATGCAATT
>CADBUP010000156.1 GCA_902797885.1 uncultured Ruminococcus sp. | reverse complement strand
CGTCGCGGTAGGCATGGCGGAATCCGGGGACGGCGTTTTAATAAAAATGAAATTTTTCGTTTATCGGAGTTTATCGACACGCTCAGCCGGGAAGGTTCTCCTTCCCGGCTTTAAATACTTCGTGAAATGACTTGCTTCAAAAGTTATTTAATTTGACAAGCGGCGTGTTTTCAATCATATCCTGCATTGAGTTGTAGTATTTCATAACTTATTCCTCACTCTCTTTTATCGCTTGATTTATGTCTGATAGGATATCATCAATATTTTCAATCCCGATGGAAAGTCTTATAAGCCCATCGGTTATACCAACCTTTTGCCTTATTTCATACGGAATATAAGCGTGCGCCATACTTGCGGGATGGCATACAAGTGATTCGACACCGCCCAAGCTTTCTGCAAGAGCAACCAATTTCAATGACGAGAAGAATTTCTTTATGTCATAGTTGGGGTAAAGCTCAAACGAAATCATTGCACCGCCGTTTTTGGCTTGACGCTTATTTATTCCATAGCCTTGTGCATTCGGAACCCCGGGATAATATACATTTTTTACCGCTTTATTATTTTGAAGATACTCTGCGGCTTTTTCAGCGTTTGATACGTGACGATCCATACGCACTCCAAGTGTTTTTATTCCCCTGATAAGGAGAAATGAATCAAACGGTCCCAAAATGCCGCCTGTTGAGTTTTGAATAAACGCTAATCTTTCGGCAAGGGTACTGTCTTTTACAACAACAAGCCCCGCAACAAGGTCGCTATGACCGCCAAGGTACTTTGTTGCGCTGTGTATAACTATATCAGCACCGAGATTGAGCGGTCTTTGAAGATAAGGCGTCATAAAGGTGTTATCCACGATAGTAAGAATGTTATGCTTTTCCGCAAGGCGTGATATTGCCGAAATATCGGTAATTGTCAAAAGCGGATTAGCATGGCTTTCTATTAAAACAGCCTTTACATCGGATGTGATTTTACTGTCTAAGGCCGCTATATCGGTTGTATCCTCTATCGAATATGTAATATTAAAATTATTAAACACCTTATCGAGTACACGGAATGTTCCGCCGTACACATTGCTTGATATAATAATTTTGTCTCCGGCCTTAAAAAGACTTAAAACCGCCGTGATAGCAGCCATACCCGAACCAAAGGCAAATCCGCTTGTTCCGCCCTCAAGCTCTGCAATCAAGCTTTCAAGCGCCGCCCTTGTCGGGTTTCCCGTTCTTGAATATTCCCATTCGGGCGTACCGCCGAGTTCTCTTTGCTCATAAGTGGAGGTCTGATATATCGGAACATTAACCGCTTCCGTATATTTATCACCGTAAATTCCTCCGTGTATCAATGTCGATTCAATATTTTTGTAGTTTGCCATAGCCAAATACCTCTCTTTCTTAAAATAAGCTAATAAATTTTAAATCTCCGTGAGATTGATATACCCGATTTTCAAGTTTGTCAGTCAACAACTTAATCTCACTATCCGTTTCACCGATGATTTCGAATGCTTTGTTATTCTTCATAAACCATATCAGCCTCCGTTTTTTCCGATAATACATTCAGCATATCTAAAGCAATTTCCTTTGCACCCAATAAATCGTGTTCTTTATAGTTTCCGCATTCCCGCCGTTTGCTTCCCGGAATTTCTCCTCCAAAATTCACGATGAACTCAAAAGCTTTGCGGACAAGTGACAGAGCCTCCGACTTTTTCACATTACTGCGGAGCAGCAGATAAAATCCCGTTCGGCATCCCATAGGACCTACATAAATGACGCTGTCGGCATATTCTGAATTTCTCGCATATGTTGCAAAAAGGTGTTCAAATGTATGAAGTGCGCCGTTTGAAATATAGTCGCCACTATTCGGTTTTTTCATTCTTATATCATAATGTATTGATATATACCGAAACCGGCGCAGCAACACCGATTGCATAAGCAATTTGAATTTCCGCCTTTTTTGCGAGATGAGCGGCAACGATGTTTTTCGCCGCATATCTTGCCGCATATGCAGCGCTTCTGTCAACCTTTGTCGGGTCTTTACCCGAAACCCGAAAAGGCTCCGCCGCCGTGGTGGGCGCTTCCGCCATAGGTATCTACAATAATTTTTCTTCCCGTAAGTCCGCTGTCGCCGACAGGGCCTCCGATAACAAACCTTCCGGTCGGATTTACCAGTATTTTTGTTTCTCCTCTCTGACTGCTGATATAAAATGTATATTTTCAAACGCTCTCTGACCATCGTTACGCCCGTCAAAATATTTTTTCTGTATCATTTGCGGCGTTTCGTGTATAGCTATTTTGTATTTATATTTTTTAAGCACATCCGAAATTTCCTTTTCCGAATATCCGTGGAGCATTGGTTCACCAAGCTTTTCGGTTATCAAGGCAAGCCCTTTCGTTCGATTTTCCGCTTTTGCGGAAAAAGTATTTTCATCGGGAAAGTCAAAAACCACTTCGCTTTCCGCCAATGAAAGGTTTGCAATCCTTGCTATTGTATCCTCAAATGTCGAAAGAGTAAGATAATAGGTTACACCGAGGATGGCAAAGAAAGTCGGAATTTGTCTGTTAAATCCGTATCGTATAAGTGCTTTTTCCATACTGTCTTTTGCAAAGTCAACAGGAACGAACCGGACATTATCGGGAATAATCCATTCAAGCTCCTTGATTTTATCTTTTTTATATTTTTGCGTATTCGGGTGGTCGAGTTCAAACACTTCTATGTTCGGATTTGTATTCCGAAAAGAAAAAGTGTCCATTCCGGCTCCGCAAATTACATACTGAATTTCTTTATGCTTTTTCGCAAATTCATTAAGCCGCTGTTCGGTAAAGGCCGCTCTCGACACAGGAATAGGTGCTATGTATTTAGAAATAATACTATTAATTATTTTTCTGTCAAAAGCCTTATCGGAATTATACTTTTCGGGCGCAATCCCGTTTTCAATAGGCTGGCCGGCTTCTTCGTACTCCGTTTTCCCCATCACATCGAATGCAAGATAATCATCGAAAATTTTGTCCTTATCAAAATTTGAATGATAGGCTCTTGCAAACGAGCAAAGCTTTGCGGTTATGCTTTCCGTTGTATCTTTCATCGTAAAAAACTCCTTTCAGACAAAAAAATTCCGCCCGTGAAATCCACGGGCGGAATACCTTTTATTCTATATAAACATCTGACTGTTATATATAACAAAAATACCGTACCGCTCGTTTTTGACAGCAAGCGATACAACAGCAATTATTTTTACGCATAGCAGGAAAGCCGCCTTCTGCGGCATTTGTCAAATATACAGTTGAAGAAAGTATTGAGTTAATCATTATAAATCCCTGCTTTCGTAAAAATAATGATTTAATCCGTTTTCATTTTTTGATAATATTGAAGCCGCCAAAGCCAAAACTTCGAGAACAATTGCAAAGCCTATGAGATAGGCGGTGTGCGTTTCGCCCGAAACCTTATCCGGAAGAAGCTGAACCAGCATTAGTATAACAAACAGAATATTTGTCACTCTTAAAAACCGTTTTTGTACCGTCAGTATAAAACCACCTCGTCTCCGCCGATTTTATCAACAATATCACTATAAAACAATGATATAAGCTTATTACGAAAATCGCTGTACTCTTTCAATCCTATCATTTCAGCTCTGTTTCTCGGTCTTTTGAACGGTACTCGGATTTCTTTGTGCGCACGTCCCGGCCTTGTAGACATCATAATAATTTTATCGGATAGAAAAATAGCTTCATCAATATCGTGAGTTACAAAAACAACCGTTTTTTTACTGCCCTCCCAAAGGGAAAGAAGCAATTCCTGTAAAATCGTTCTGTTTTTTGCATCGATAGCGCCGAACGGTTCATCCATCAGCAATATATCGGTATCCATAGCCAAGGCACGTGCAATGGCTACTCGCTGTTGCATTCCTCCGGAAAGCTGTTTGGGATATTTGCCCTTAAATTCCTCCAGGCCTACTTTGTCTAAGAACTCGTCGGCGATTTTAAGCCGTTCATCTTTTTTTAATTCTTTTTTTACTTGCTTGATTCCGAAAGCAACATTGTTTCTCGCCGTCATCCACGGGAAAAGGGAATAATGCTGAAACACAACTCCTCTGTCAAATCCCGTACCCGAAATTGGCTTACCGTCAATAAGAACCGTTCCGGCAGTAGGAGAACCGATACCCTCAAGAATACTCAAAAGGGTGCTTTTTCCGCAGCCGCTCGAACCTATGATGCTTACAAACTCTCCCGGCTCAACCGAAAATGAAACATTATCAAGCGCTTTGAAAGAATGGTTTTTATCGGAATATTCAACTGTTAAATTTTTAATATCTATTTTACTCAAATCGCATCACCCTTAAATTATGCTCGTCTGCAGAGCATTGTATGAATGCTCTGCAGACATGTTTACTTATTCATACTTCTCAAAATGTTCCTTTAAGTCGTTATATGTTTTGTCATCGGGATTTTCATTTAATATACTTTCCAATGCCTTTGAATATACAGAAGTATTGTATAGGGATTCTATATCATAATCGTTTGTATATCCGAGCTCCACAATCGTCTTTTTTAATTCAAGCGTTCCCTGTTTATCGGGATCCGGGCTTGAAGAGCTGTACCCG
This sequence comes from uncultured Ruminococcus sp., assembly GCA_902797885.1. GTDB lineage: Bacteria > Bacillota > Clostridia > Monoglobales > Monoglobaceae > UMGS1820. The sequence goes on along the minus strand of CADBUP010000156.1, from coordinate 7,423 downwards.
CCGTATACCTCGGTTTTTATATAATCAGGCTCAATGTCTATATACTTCTTTATACCCTGTATGGTTTTATCCTCATTTTCCTGAGAAAATTTATATGCCTTAATAACAGTTCTTTCAAAAGCATTGTACGATTTCGGATTTTTTCAAGAGCAGCAGTCGAGGCAACTTGTCGACAGCACGGCTGATTTTTCAATTCCTCAATTTCCGAGCAATAGTAAACAACTTTATACCCCTGACCTTTCGCCAAGGACGCATACGGCGAATATACCGAAGCGGCGTCAATTGAAGAATTCTGTAATGCGGCATATGCGTCTTTTTGGCTGTCAAAGTAAACTATATTTACCTTATCGCCGCCTTCTCCTATTTCTATGCCGTTATTCTTCAATAAAAGCTGAAGCTCTGCATCCTGTATGCTGTTCTTAACAGAAGCAACATTTCTGCCTTTTAAGATGTTGATATTAATGTCATCAGTATCTTTTACGTATTCGGATTTGATTACATAACCGTGTCAGTTTGTCATTACCCCTCCGAAAATTGTGAGATCGTGTCCCTGACTTTGAAAGGTAAGTGCCGGAACCGAACCTATGAGAGCTACATCAAGCTTTCCCGATTCAAGTCCGGAAGCAAGCTCCGAAGCACTTGAAAACTGTGTAAGTGTTACCTTCAATCCTTCTTCTTCAAAATATCCTTCTTCTTTCGCGACAAAAGCCAAAAGATGAGCGGTTGAATTTAAGTAACCGAGATTAAAAGCTGTTTTTTCAAGATTTAAAGCTTGAGCGGTACTGTTGCCTGTTTTTTCTCTTCTGTATTTTGGCAGCCAACCAACGATAATACTAAAATTGCTGCAAGAAAACCTGCTATAATTGTTTTTTTCATAATATTTACCCTGCGATATTAACTATCGCCAATCCTTTCCTTAATCGATTTATTTTAATATGAATATTTTTCGCAGCACATTCGTTTCATACATCGCTTGGATTCTCCGATAGGTAATTTAATTCTTTTCATAGTTATCAGCCTCCTATTAAAACATATCAAGCCGATATGTATACTGTGCTATGATTGTGGCATAATACTATCCGTTTGTCCAATACATATTCTTTATCAATGCATATAGACAAAATTTATTGGTAAAGAACTTTTATTTATGAGAAAAAATGTTTCATGAAAACAGTTTACAAGCACATTTCCGACTTTCATTTTTTAAAGCGGTGCGGATGCGGCATTGGCAGAAGCACTTATGCAAAATATGAGGTAGGTGAACTGAATCTCCGCGTCAGTATAATAATTGAATTAATAAATTATGTAACAAAAAAGACAGCGAAAAAGGCGTTTTAAAATACCTGTCGCTGTCTTATATATTTTTAATACCGATGAGCAAATGAATTTATACGGAGATACCTCAAAATGAAGGTAACCGCGTATCTTGACAGTATGATGTCCAAAAATTACGTTCTCGTAGCCTTAAAACCGCTTTGAAACGCATTTGAAAAGCAATTTCTTTCTCGCCGCTTTGCGGTTATTATAAGTTTGATGACGGAACATACACAACATTATACCCCAATAGTTCGGCAAGAGCGCGAAGGGGAACATATGCGTTTCCGTCCATAAGCTGTGCCGCCGCATCTATTTCGTGAAATCTTCCGTTTATTTCATAATTTTTTTCGCCTATTCTGAAAAAGACAGAGTCGCTTACATCCCCGCCTGTTTCCAAGGCCGTGTCGGAATGAGGATGAATTGCAACGCGTGCCGGATTCTCTAACCACATAATACTTTTGTGAATAAAGCCGCAAAATTCTCTTGCAGGAACGAGAGTTCTGCCGTTTTCATCAACAAACGGTTTTAATGTAAAATCAGCCTTTCGTCCGTTTATTGTTATATCAAGCTTTTCATTTACAGTAATCTTCGGCTTTCCGAGAGCGATAAGTTCGTTTGTTTTGAGATAATCATCGACCTTATAGAGTGAATACGGGATTCTGTCTGTTAAATAGCGGTATTTATCGGCGAATCCCCATTGTTCTATATACGCATAAGAAAAACTTCCGTCTGTTTTTTCAACGGTTATGTATATGCCCTCCCACGTCAGCGGCTCAGGCTCAAAAGTCGAGGTAAGCATAAAATTATCGCTTAAATCATAAAAGGCGTTTTTATCAACGTAAGCCGTTTCTGAATCGGTGTCATACATTGTTATCGTTATCGCCACGCTTTTAGCGTCATCGCGGCTCACGCCCAAAAACTGTGTCAGAGTAATTTTTCCGCCGACCATTTCGGTTTCTGCCGCAAATGTAACCGTAGTACATAACATCATTATACATAACAGGCTGAATATTATTTTTTTCATTTTGCAGAACCTCCTCTTATTGAACCGTCACATACTCCTGCCAACGGTAAATGACGTTGCGATCTTTATCCAAAACTACGCAGCATACACGGTATTTCTCACCGCTTACAAATTGATTTTCGGGAATATCTTCTTCATACTTCAACTCCTGCTCGAACGAAAGGTCATATATAAGCATTTTTTTGGGAGTTAAAACAAACTGTTCAGTCTGTGTATTTTTATCTTTTTCAATAACTATTGCAACATTACGGTTGTTTTTATCATAAACATATATAACAATGTGTTCCGCCTGCGGCAAGGTTACGGACGAGTTTAAAACGATACCCTCCGCCGCCGCTTTTCCGATATTAAAATCAATGCCGTCCGCCTTTTTGTTTTGATAGTTATCCTCATACATTGTGAAATAATAATTAGCTGTATCGTAATTCCAAACATCATTTGTATAATCTTCAAGGAAATTACCTATATACGTTAAGCCATCAACAGGTTGCAAGCCGTCAAATGACATATTTTCCGGATTGTCATTTTTATCAGCAATACCGAGGTTTAAAAAGACTGTTTGCATTTCTTTTTTATCGTTAAAAGCAAAATAAACCTCGATTCGTCTATACTTGCTTTCCTTTTTGTCCGTCAAAGCAGTTATCACCTTTGATTCAGGTGCATAGCCGACATTGTTAAACTCAATAAAATTAATTTCAGAATAACACGGATATTGACGTAAATAATCGGGAATAACAGCACCATCATAGTGCTTATATGCCATTGACGAACTTTGTGATGCAAGCTTTATTTTCCCTTTTTCGCCCAAAAGCTCTACAATGTGATCGTTGTTTACATTTCCTTTTAAATCTCTGGTTTGATAGCGGTTTACGGTAACATTAATTTTCCCGTCCTCACCCGCAACATCTTCATAAACCCACGCAGGCACATTTTTGCCCGAAACATTCACGGAAAATTTGACTCCGTCCTTATAATAAATCTCGTTTTTATCCCAATGCTCCAAGCCGTCCGAGCCGACCGCCGCCATAACGACAGCCCCGCCGAGCATTGTCACGGCAACGGCACAGGACATCACCGCCGCCATAATTTTTGAAATCCGTCCGCTTTTCGAGCGAATTTTTGTAAACCTGTTCTGCAAGGTCTTTTTATTTGCACTCATTTTTGTTGTGTATAAGTTTTCAAGCATTTTTTTAGCTCCTTTCTTCGACTAAATTAAGAATTGTCTGCATATATAACTTTTGTTCATCTTCGGACATATTTTTTGTCGCCGACATATCGCACGATACTTCACACGCTTCGCTCAAAGCGGCACAGGCAAGATAGCAAAGCGGATTGAACCAGTGAACGGCATTTACCAAAATTGCAAACCATTTCACAAGCAAATCCTTTCGCTTATAATGCGTCAGTTCGTGCAAAAGCACCATACGCATATTGTCATCGGGAATTTTAAGGCAGGGAATATATACTGTCGGAAACAATACGCCAACAAGCATAGGCGAGCCTATATCCGATGACGCTTTCAGTCTGATATGCCTTTTAATTTTAAGTTCCTTTTTTACTTCCGAAAATATCTTGTTGTCGGAAATTTTAACTGCATTTTTGTTTTTACGGCACAAAAACCTAAAATAGATTATCATGACGACAAGCAAAAACATGAGAACGCCTGCGCTCCATATATATGCGATAAGGTCAAAAAGCCGTATTGAAATTTTCGGCGACAGATTAACCTCCCGATATTCAATCGGTGTGTCATAGGTTACAACCGTATCGGGACTGATTTCCTCCTGCGGTTGTGGTTCAGTCTGCACCGTTTGATTTTGCGGCACTATTGAAAGCCTTTGAGCCTCTTTTTTCGGTATCAGCTTGTATGCCGGCAATACCATAGAAATCAGCAGGGCAACCCATACGCAGTATTGCCACCTTGCCGGCAGTTTCTTTGCGGTAATGGGCTTTAAGAGTAAAAGCAGCGCCGTTATTCCAAAACCGAACAGGCTTAATATAAGTACTGTTTTGAAAATGTCGTACAAATTTATCACTCCAAATCAAACATACTTTTAAGCTCTGACATATCCTCTTTGGAAAGTTTTTTGTTCTCATAGAGTGCCGCAACAAGATTTTTAACCGAGCCTTTATATATTTTTGATAAAAAGCTCTCGGTTTCAGACATATCATAATCATTTTGTTTCAAAATCGGATAATATAAATTTGTGTTTCCCTTTTTTTCGCAGGACACAACATTCTTTTTTAATAATCTTTGCAAGAATGTAGAAACGGTAGACGGCGTCCAATCGTTTCCATCAAGAGCCCTGACAACATCGGATACCGTCATTTTCTTTTCCGAGTTCCACAAAATTTTCATAATACTGTATTCCGAATCGGTAATTGTGTGTTTTGCATTTGACATATAAAATGCCCCCTTATGAGTCATAAGATTTTTGTTAAGCGTAATTACACTCGTAGCTACTGTAATTAGTATAGCATAGTCAGCTACATTTGTCAATACTTTTTCCAATAAATGAGCCGCAGTAAATTTTATGCAGCTCAAATATTTGTTTTATTTTACAAGATTACCATATACTCTCACAAGCGTTGTGATTGCCTGTTCGGTGGTATATAACTCCTGCGGAGCAAATTTATTATCGCCCACGCCGTTCATAATTCCCATATTGCATATAACTTGAATACCGCTTGCCGCCCAATCGGATATTTGGTCGATGTCGGCAAAATCAAAATACATTTCGGTTGCGGCTGAATCCGGATACATCTCTTTTATCAAACGACAGAGAATGGCTGCGGCTTCTTCACGTGTGAGCGAATCGTTCGGCGCAAACTCCGTTTCGGATTTTCCGTTGATAATACCCAATGCATTCAGCACTTCAATATGTTCATTATCCGTATCGGCAAAAGGCGGTTTTATTACACCCACCGAAAAAGCTGATTCGGAAAAGTTTTCAATATAATTAAATACAAGCTCACAAAATTCTTCTCGAGAAATAAATGCTGTGTAATTGTAGCTCACGTCTGTTTTTATTATGTTTAGTCTTTTTGCTTCCGATACGGTTTCTTTTGCCCACGGGGAAATAAACCCGGTATATTTTGCGACTCCGTAGTTTTCACCGTCTGAAACAATAAATCTGCCGTCATTTTTATAACTCCACCAATTCAGACCGGACTCCGAAGCCGGTTTCCATTTTGGGTTATCTATAACGACCTTCCCGTTTGTGTCAATAAATTTTCCGGCTCCAATTTGAGCTATACCGCCGTAAAAACCGTTGGCAAATCTGCTTGTATTAAATACAACCTCACCGTTTTTATTTATAACCTCGTATGCACCATTGACACGGTTCTCCGCAAAAGCAAGTCCATCGGAAAAAAGCGAAATCATTCCGTAATTGAAATCGGTAAGCTCATTACCGCTTATATCATAATAGCCGGAATGTTCGGAAGATTTTTGAGCGGCAACAATTCCCTCGGATATGCCCCATATATTTGTGTTTTCAACAGGAATTACAATATTCTCGTCATAATTGATAATTCCGTATAAATCCCCATATTGCTCACTATCATCACGATTGTTCTTTTTAGATACTTCTATCAGTTCATAATCTTCATATAACATTTTCGGTTCTAATTCGTCGAGTTGTTTTATCATTTTTCCATGCTTGTCTAAAAGACCGAACTGCGGTTTTTGCGTCAAATACCGCGTAACTTTATATGCGTTAATTTTTCCGTTGTTACTATCATAAAGCGGATACATTTCATCATAAACAAAATCGGCAGCCATTTTGCCGTCGCTGTCAATAAGTCCGTATTTGCCGTTTGTCATTGCGATTGTAATTCGGCTTTCCGCATCTGCAAACGGATTGATTTTATCATATATCGGTTCGATAACAGTGTTAAAGCTACTGTCAACTGCGCCCCACTTTTCACCCTCTTTAAACAGCAGACGACCGCCTTCAAATGTGATTCCAAACCCTGCATTTTTATACGGTTTGAATTTTTCGTATGGCAATGTCTTGATAAGCTCACCCGTATATGTATACATTCCGAATTCACCCTCAAAATACGAAAACGGTCTGCCGTCCTCGTTTGAATCCGTAAGATTTACAAGAACATATTCCGATACATTTATTATCCTTTTATCGAATTTGCCGAGAACGGTTCCGTAAGGATTTATGATATAGTATTGGTTATCCTTTCTCGCCTCTGCAACCTGTTCGTTGAAAAATGAACCTATATAATCATAGTCATCGGAAAGCTTTTTGCCGTTTAAGTCATAAATTGCACATTTATCCTGCTTATCATAAGCAATATAGCAGTTTTGACATCGTTCAATCCCGGTATACTCCATCGGAAGTACGTATTCATAATTTTTTGTGTTATCCGAGAGAGTTACCGCACTTGCTGTATCATCGGCAAATGCAACTATTGCCGTAGAGCAAAGCATTGTAATTGCCAAAATAATTGATAATAGTTTTTTCATTGTACTGTCCTCCTAATTCTTTATCAATGCCCGAAAGAAGCTATTTTCCAGCCGGTGTTATCGGATTCGTAAACCATCGTGCATATCCAATACTGATTTCCGTTTGAGATTGCTTCTTCCCGCACATATTCGGCATCAAAGGTTACCGTATAAGACTTATGCTTTTCATCGGAAATTTCATTGTCACAGGGGTTAATTTCTAAATTTGAAATTGATTTTATATTGTCAATCCGTCTTTCATCGTCCTTAACAAAGGTTTTATTTGTCAGCGGCAAATGCGGAATACTGTCATATAATTCCGTATTTAACAGGTTCGACGTAACCCCACCGAACATTGTAGTTTTTGCAATACATTGTATTGCTGTGTCTTCATCTTTTTCATTCAAAGCCTCACAATACATTTTAATGATTTCTTCGGGCGTTTTTGATTTCATATCATCTTCGGATTTCAGCAGAGGTGCAATAAAGTCTGCAAAGCTCATATTTGTTATTTCATCAAAGCTCTTTCCCGATAAGCTGCAGGCATTTTCAACTTGATGCCGTCCTGTGCTTATAAACGCTCCTATAATTTCGTTTTCGTATTTAACAACGATACCTCT
>CADBUP010000155.1 GCA_902797885.1 uncultured Ruminococcus sp. | reverse complement strand
TGTCCGCTCCGGTCGGCGATAAGCGGTTGCCACCGGCAACCATCGCCGCGGCGGCAAGGAAATGAAATTTTTCGCGTTTTCACAATGTTTCGGCAAGATATTGCTGCATTGCCGTAACGGGCGCGGCGGCGGATTTATGGGCAGAGGGCAATTAATTCAGAGCAATATCTTGCTGAAAATAACTTTTTCGACAGTCTGAAAGCTCCCCATAGGGGAGCTTTTACAGTTAAATCCATTTTATATTCTTGTTACGTTTAAACCATGTGAGCTGGCGCTTTGCATAGCGGCGCGATTCGCGCTTGATGTCCTCAACCGCGGTGTTTAAATCACATTCGCCGTCGATATAACGAACCATTTCTTTATATCCTATCGCTTGCATCGCGGTGGAATTCCGGCGGATTCCCATATCGATAAGCTGTCTGACCTCATTCTCGAGGCCATCGTCTATCATTAAATCCACACGTCGGTTTATCCTGTCATACAAGACATCTCTCGGAAGGCTCAGCCCATACATCTCTGCATCGTAGGCGGGTTCCCGAACCGCGAGCTTGTCCGCTTCGGTTTTTGTCATTCCCGTTGTCTTGCATATTTCAAGGGCGCGGATAACGCGCTTTAAATTGTTGGCGTGAACCTTCTCTGCTTCAATCGGGTCGGCCTTCTCCAAAAGACCGTGAATATATTCACAGCCTTTCTCTTCCGCCAGTCTATAAAGCGTTTCTCTGTACTCGTCATCACGTTTCTGCTCTGAAAATTCGATTCCGTTTATCAGGCTGTCGGCATACAGCCCTGTCCCTCCGCAGAGGACAGGAAGTTTTCCGCGTGACAGAATATCGGAAATACACCTGCCTGCATCCGAAACAAAATCTGCCACGCTATAGTCCGTGTTGGGGTCAACAAAGTCTATCATATGATGCGGAACAGCAGCACGTTCTTCGGCGGTCGGCTTTGCCGTGCCGATATTCATATACTTATAAATCTGCATCGAATCACATGAAACGATTTCCCCGCCGCGGCTTCGGGCAAGCTCAATCGCGTACGCCGTCTTGCCTGAGGCGGTCGGGCCGACAACGCACACGATGTGCGGCTTATTCTGGTTATTAATTAATTCTTTCATATTTATGCACATCTACACTCTTCGTTTAAACAGCTTTTCTATCTCGGTTTTGGTAAATTCAATTTTTATCGGTCTGCCGTGAGGGCAAGTAGTGATTCCGGACTCTGCCATAACCCATACCTTTTCAATCAGATCCTGCATCTCGGCGGAATTCAGCTTATGATTTGCTTTAATCGCGTATTTACACGAAATCATATCGAGGGCGCGTTCCTCAAAGTCGGCAATCGAGTGCTTGCCCGTCTCGCCGAGCGCCTCCGCAATTTCGAGTATCAAGTCGCGTATTTCGCTTTCATCGGCTATAATCGGGGTTGCGTTTACTATTATGCTTCCCGAGCCGAAATCCTCTATGTCAAACCCGAACGCCGAAAAGGTTTTAAGGTTTGAAAGAACCGTCTGGGTTTCGGAATAGTCAAGCTTAAGTATCATCGGACTGAGGAGCATCTGAGACATTCTCTCGTGCGCATAATATGACTTTTTCAGCTTTTCAAATCTAAGTCTTTCATGGGCGGCGTGTTGGTCTATCATATAGAACACATCGTCCTTTTGACAAAGTATGTATGTGTCAAAAGCCTGACCGATGGGAAGGGGAAGCTCCTCCGCCGAAAATCCGGTATCATCGGTCTTAGGCAGAATCGTTTCAAAACTCTCTTGAACGGTCTCACCCAAAGCCGAGCTCTTGTTATCGTCACACGGCTCGCAGACGGAAATTATTCCGCTGTCGTTTGTCTGTGTGTCCGCCGTATTTTCGGCCGAGTCCTCGTCAAGAAAGTTAAATCCCGAATATATCATTCCGTTTTCCTCGACAGGCTTTGGAATACTGTCAGCGGATACAACGTTTTCGAGATACTCTTTGACTATCTTTGGGTTGGGTTTTTCTTCTCTGCGTGAGCCTTGATGATATGCGGGTTTAGGGGCATAAGACGTTGACTCTGCTCGCGATTCGGTTCCGTTCGGTTCGACCCTATTCGGTTCGGGCTGTCGGCTTTCGCCCGCCGGATTTTCGGAGGCATATGTATTCCCCGCGGTCTTTGGCTTAGGGGTTGAAAGGCCGCCTCTTAGTGCGTTACTGACCGCGTGATAGAGTATATCATATATTCGGTTCTCGTTTGAGAATTTTATCTCTGTCTTTGCCGGATGAACATTCACATCGACAAATTCGGGATCGATACGGATATTCAAAACAAAAAACGGGAATTTCCCAATCATTATAGAATTTCTGTATGCCTCGCTCACTATTTTTGAAGCGACATGGCTCTTTATATATCGGTTGTTCACCAAAAACGTCTGACGGCTTCGGTTTCCGCGCGCAAGCTCGGGTTTTCCGATAACGCCGAAGATTCTGATGTTATCTTCGGTATAATCCACCGGTATGATTGCCTTTGCATAGTCAAGGCCATAAAGCTTTAAAACGGTGTTTTGAAGCTTTCCGTCACCCGAGGTTGAAAAAACCTCTTTGTCATCACAGGTATATGTGATGGCGAGTTCGGGCCGCGAAAGAGCCATTCTTGTCAGAACGTCCGCAACATATCCCGCCTCGGTCGCGTCGCGTTTTAAGAATTTCATTCTTGCCGGAATGTTGGCGAAAAGATTGTTTACCACCATAGTGGTTCCAACGCCGCAGGCAATCGGCTCCTTTTCGCTTACCTTGCCGTGGTCGAGCTTTACAAATACGCCCTCTTCACTTTGAGGCGTTTTTGTGATAACCTCAACTTCAGCAACGGCACAGATGCTTGCGAGGGCCTCGCCGCGGAAACCCATTGTTCCTATTGAATATAGGTCGTTTATATCGCGGAGCTTGCTTGTTGCGTGGCGAAGAAAGGCGGTCTCAACCTGATTCGGGTCGATTCCACAGCCGTTGTCGCTCACGCGGATATATTCGATTCCGCCCTTGCGGATTTCGACCTCAATCGAAGTCGCACCTGCGTCCATTGAATTTTCGACCAGCTCCTTTACAACGGCTGACGGCCGTTCGGCAACCTCGCCCGCCGCAATTTTATCGGCAACCTCCTGAGGAAGTACTTTGATTTCGGGCATATTTTTCACCTCTTTTATAATTTTTCGTAAGTTCTCTTATGAGTTGTTCCTTGCCTTTGCCTGCAGGTCATAGAGAACGGTCATTGCCTGCATCGGCGTCATTGCGTTTAAGTCAAGAGCCTTTAATTCATCGCAAATCTCGTTTTCGCCGGGATTGAAGAACCCCATTTGATTTGTGTCGGCGCTGTCGGTTTTCGCAGTATTGATTTTTTCGGTCTTGACGTCATTCTCACCGCCGGCTTCAAGAGAAGCAACAATCTCTCTTGCGCGGTTTACAACCGCCTTTTTTACCCCGGCGAGCGCGGCAACGTCCACACCATAGCTCTCATCGGCGCCGCCGCGTATAATTTTTCGCAGGAAGCTAATGGTTCCGTTGTGCTTTTTTACCGCTATACAATAGTTTTTGACATTAGGAATTTTATCTTCAAGCGAGGTCAGCTCATGATAATGGGTAGCGAACATTGTTTTCGCACCACAGCGTTTAACGTCCGCGATATACTCAACCACCGCCCATGCGATGGCAAGTCCGTCATACGTGCTTGTTCCCCTTCCTATTTCGTCAAGAACCACAAGACTCTTTGATGTCGCATTGTCAAGTATGTATGAAACCTCGTTCATCTCGACCATAAAGGTGCTCTGACCCGAGGATAAATCGTCCGATGCCCCGACCCGAGTAAATATCTTGTCAACTATGCCTATCTCGGCGCTCTTTGCGGGAACAAAGCTTCCCGCTTGTGCCATAAGGACGATAAGCGCCGTCTGGCGCATATAGGTTGACTTACCTGCCATATTCGGCCCGGTGATTATCAGAACCTGATTTTCGCGGTTATCCAAAACAGTGTCATTCGCTATAAAGCTTGAACCTTTGAGAAGCTTTTCAACAACGGGATGCCGCCCCTCTTTGATTATAATTCTGTCTGACATATTCATTGTGGGCATAACATATGAATATCTTTCGGCAACCGCCGCAAAGGAACAGAGCATATCGACAAGCGCGACAACCTCCGCTGACTTGCAGACCCTTTCAAAGGCACCGGCGACCGTCTCTCTTGTCTGACAGAATAATTCATATTCCATATCCAAAAGCTTTTCGCCGGAAACAAGAATTTCCTCCTCAAGCTCTTTAAGCTCGGGCGTTACATATCTTTCGCCGTTAGTCAGCGTCTGTTTCCTGATAAAGTAATCGGGAACAAGGTCGCGGTATGAGTTGCTGACCTCCATATAATAGCCGAAGACTTTGTTATAGCCAAGCTTCATTATTTTGATGCCGGTTTTTTCTTTTTCTTTCTCGACCATTTCAAGCATCACACTCTTGCCGTTTTGAACCAAGTCGCGGATGCGGTCAAGCTCTTCGCTTGCCCCTTTTCGGATAAGGCCGCCGCCTCTCAGGCTCGCCGGAGCCTCGGGGTCTATGCTGTCTTCAATAATCTTTTGAATATCCGAAAGCGTATCAAGCCTTGACGCACACGACGAAAGGAGCTTTGAGCTTGACGACCGCAGGATGTCAAGAAGGGTCGGAAGCTGTTTTAGCGATGCGCCGAGATTTAACAGGTCGGGGCAGTTGGCGTTTTTATAGACAATCCTGTTTATAAGCCGCTCCATATCCCGAATTTCGTGAAGAGCCGCCATGATTTCCTCGCGCATTAGCGGGTTACCCAAGAGCTCCGCCACAGCGAGGTGGCGGTTGGTGATTGCCGCGCAATTCCGAAGCGGCGCGGTCAGGCTCTTGCGCAGGAGCCTTGCACCCATCGCGGTTGACGTCATATTCAGCGTGTGCAGAAGCGAGCCCTTGGCGTTCCTGTCGCGCAGCGTTTCCAAGACCTCGAGATTACGAAGACTGTACATATCGAGCTGCATATTTTCGATGTCGCGGTCAACCTGTATACCCGTGATATTTTTAAGTTCGGTTTTCTGCGTTTCTTTCAGATAGACAAGAAGTGCCCCAACGGCGCGAATGCTGTGCTGTTTATCTGAGGGAAGAACAGTTTCTGCTGTTCCGAACTGTTTTTTTATCATTTCGGATGCTTCGTCGGGGTCAAATGCCCAGTCGCGGAAGTTCCTGACAAATGCGTGAGCCTTTTCACCCATTTCGTCAATCAGCTCGGAGTTCTCCCACGTTTCAAGATTTACTATTATCTCACTCGGCGAATATCTGACAAGCTCATTTAAAAGCGGAAGCTTCACATCCTTGCCCGAAAATTCGGTAACCGAGCATTCGCCTGTGGTAATGTCCACAAATGCCGCCGCTGCGCCGCTTTTGTCGGTGCAAACAGAGCAGAGGTAGTTGTTTTTGGTTGAATCGAGCGCGCCCGAGTCCATGAGCGTACCCGGGGTTATAACACGGATAACCTCGCGCTTAACGATTCCCTTAGCAAGCTTCGGGTCTTCGGCCTGTTCGCACACCGCAACGGAATATCCGGCGAGCACGAGCTTTGAAATATAAGAATTCGCCGCATGGAAAGGGATTCCGCACATCGGAGCGCGTTCCTCCATTCCGCACGCACGTCCGGTGAGTGCAATGTCCAGAATTCTTGATGCGATTTCGGCATCATCAAAAAACATTTCATAAAAGTCGCCCAAACGATACAT
>CADBUP010000154.1 GCA_902797885.1 uncultured Ruminococcus sp. | reverse complement strand
CAAAAAGCACTTTTCTTGCCATAAGTACAATGCTTACTTTTCATAAGCATCCCTCCTTTCATAGACTCGGTTAAAAATAACCTGTGAGAATATAAAAGAGGGCATAACCGCCGGTGCTGAACACCGCAAATGAAATCCTGCCTTATTCCGCGCGGATTCCTCCGCAAGCTCTATTTTATCATAAAATTTTCCTAATTTCAATAAAATATTAAATATGTAATTAACTTGTAATAAATAGAAATATAAAATAATTTTTTACAAATCCAAAAAAAACGCTATTCCGAATAAAACGGAACAGCGTTTTTATTATAATCTAATAATTAATTAGTCATTAATTGCTGCCTGAGCCGCTGCAAGTCTTGCAATCGGAACACGATAAGGCGAGCAGGATACATAGTCAAGACCAATCTTGTGGCAGAACTCAACACTTGTCGGGTCACCGCCGTGCTCACCGCAGATACCGCAGTGGAGGTCAGGGCGGACGCTCTTGCCGAGCTTGATTGCCATTTCCATAAGCTTACCTACGCCTGCCTGGTCGAGCTTTGCAAACGGGTCATTCTCGAAGATTTTTGCGTCATAATATGCGTCGAGGAACTTACCTGCATCATCTCTTGAGAAGCCGTATGTGAGCTGTGTCAAGTCGTTTGTACCGAAGCAGAAGAACTCAGCATACTTAGCGATAGCGTCTGCTGTAAGAGCCGCTCTCGGAATCTCAATCATTGTACCAACCTCATACTTAAGTTCGATACCTGCGTTTGCGATTTCTTCATCAGCAGTAGCCACAACAAAGTCCTTAACATACTTAAGCTCTTTGTCATCACCGATAAGCGGAATCATAATTTCAGGCTCTACAGTCCAATCCGGATGTGCCTTTTTAACATTGATAGCCGCACGGATAACAGCCTTTGTCTGCATCTTTGCGATTTCAGGATAAGTTACCGCAAGACGGCAGCCACGGTGACCCATCATCGGGTTAAACTCGTGAAGAGAATCTATAATATTTTTGATATCTTCAACAGTCTTACCCTTTGCCTTAGCCAAAGCTTCAATATCCGCTTCCTCAGTAGGAACGAATTCGTGGAGAGGCGGGTCAAGGAATCTGATGGTTACAGGATTACCCTCGAGAGCTTCATAAAGCTTCTCAAAGTCGCCCTGCTGCATCGGCAGAATCTTATCGAGAGCTTCTTCTCTTTCTTCAACTGTATCAGAGCAAATCATTTCACGGAAAGCAGCAATTCTGTCGCCCTCAAAGAACATATGCTCTGTACGGCAAAGACCGATACCTTCTGCACCGAGTTCTCTTGCTTTCTTAGCGTCAGCAGGAGTATCAGCGTTTGTTCTAACTTCAAGCTTTCTGTATTTATCAGCCCAACTCATAATTCTTCCGAAGTCGCCGCCGATTGATGCGTCAACTGTCGGGATAATACCGTCATAGATATTACCTGTTGAACCGTCAAGTGAAATTTCGTCACCCTCAACAAATGTCTTTCCTGCGAGTGTAAATTTCTTATTTTCTTCATCCATAGCGATGTCGCCGCAGCCCGATACACAGCAGGTACCCATACCACGAGCAACAACCGCCGCGTGAGATGTCATACCGCCGCGAACTGTCAGGATACCCTGTGAAGCCTTCATACCTTCAATATCCTCAGGAGAGGTTTCGAGTCTGACAAGAACAACTTTCTTTCCTGCCTCGTTCCAAGCCTTTGCGTCCTCAGCCGTAAATACAATCTGACCGCAAGCAGCACCGGGCGATGCACCGAGAGCTTTAGCCATAGGAGTAGCAGCTTTCAATGCCTTTGCGTCAAACTGAGGGTGAAGCAGAGTGTCAAGGTTTCTCGGGTCGATCATAGCAACAGCCTTCTTCTCGTCAATCATACCCTCGTCAACGAGGTCGCAGGCAATTTTAAGAGCAGCCTGTGCTGTTCTCTTACCGTTTCTGGTCTGAAGCATAAAGAGCTTCTTGTTCTCAACGGTAAATTCCATATCCTGCATATCTCTGTAGTGATCTTCAAGAGTTTTGCAAACATTTTCAAACTGTGCAAAAGCTTCAGGGAATTTCTCAGCCATCTGAGCGATAGGCATAGGTGTACGAACGCCGGCAACAACGTCTTCACCCTGTGCGTTTGTCAGGAACTCACCCATAAGCTTCTTCTCACCGGTAGCAGGGTCTCTTGTGAAAGCAACACCTGTACCACAGTCATCACCCATATTACCGAAAGCCATCATCTGAACGTTAACGGCTGTACCCCATGAATAAGGAATATCGTTATCACGGCGATATACGTTTGCTCTGGGGTTATCCCATGAACGGAATACCGCCTTAATAGCGCCCATGAGCTGTTCCTTCGGGTCGGTCGGGAAGTCTTCACCGATTTTTTCTTTGTATTCAGCTTTGAACTGACCTGCAAGTTCTTTGAGGTCATCGGCATCAAGCTCAACATCCTGGGTTACACCCTTCTTAGTCTTCATCTGGTCGATGAGCTGTTCAAAATACTTCTTTCCTACTTCCATAACAACGTCGGAGTACATCTGGATAAATCTTCTGTAGCAATCCCAAGCCCAACGGGGGTTGTTTGACTTCTTTGCGATAGCTTCAACAACTTCCTCATTAAGGCCGAGGTTTAAGATAGTATCCATCATACCGGGCATAGAAGCTCTTGCACCCGAACGAACGGAAACGAGAAGAGGATTCTCTTTATCGCCGAACTTCTTTCCGCAGATTTCTTCCATCTTTTCGATGTATTCCATAATCTGAGCCTGAATCTCATCGTTAATCTTTCTGCCGTCTTCATAATACTGAGTACAAGCCTCGGTTGAAACGGTGAATCCCTGAGGAACGGGGAGACCCATATTAGTCATCTCAGCAAGGTTTGCACCTTTACCGCCGAGAAGCTCTCTCATTGTTGCGTCACCTTCACTAAAAAGGTATACATACTTCTTTGACATTAATTGTACCTCCAAAAATATATAAGTATTTTTATTATTTGCTAAAAGTAGAAAATTTATCAGACCTAAGCCTTTTAAAAAAGTCTGACAGCAAAGCCGAACATTCATCCTCCATAATACCACAGTAATATTCGATATTAAACAGCGGCGAAGGCGCGTCAAAACAGTGCAGATTTGAAACGACACATCCTCTCTCTTTATCGTAGGCGCCGAAGTATAACCTCGACAGCCGAGCGTGAGAAATTGCGCCGCAGCACATTGCACAAGGCTCTAATGTAACATATAAATCACAGCCGTCAAGCCGCGGAGTTTTAAGATAGCTCATCGCCCTGTCTATAACAATAACCTCAGCATGACGCAGAGAGTTACATTGCACCTCACAGGTGTTATGAGCCGCGGCAATAACCTCACCGTTCTTGACCACAACCGCTCCTACAGGAACCTCGCCGCATTCCGCAGCCTTTTCGGCTTCGTATAACGCGGCTGTCATAAATTCATTTTTCATATAACGGTCTCCGATTTTATGTGTATGTATTCGACTTTCCACACACGACAAATCCCCACATACAGAATATGCAGGGATCGCAGTGCCGAAAATTACTGTTTCTGAATAAACGGAGCAAGATCCGTCAAAAGCTCGGTGCAATCTTCACCGTGAGCTTCAACCTTAATAGGCTTTGTCAGGTCAAGGCTGAAAATGCCCATAATTGACTTAGCGTCAACCACATAGCGACCTGAAGTAAGATCGATTTCATAGTCATACTTTGTAACCACATTAACAAAGTTTTTTACGTCATTGATAGAACTTAATAAAACTGTAAACTCTTTCATTCCAACTAACCTCCTAAAAAAATTTGACAATCCGTCTATTAAATTATATAATATTTTCTTGCATTAGTCAATCAAAAAATATATAATTATTATATAATTTTCCCTGTGGGAATTTATACAATACTTCTATAATTTATAAAAACAGGCGGTGAGAATTATAACTGTTAAGTTTATAACCCTCGGATGCAAGACAAATATTTACGAAAGCGAAGCAATGAAACAGCTTTTTACGGAACGCGGATATACTATAATCGATAAGGGAAAAGCGGATATTTGCGTTATAAATACCTGCACCGTTACCGGAACGGGCGCATCGAAAAGCCTCAAACTGATTCGAAGGGCGAGAAGAGAGAACCCATCGGGGGTTTTAGCGGTAACCGGTTGCCTTGCTCAGACCGAGGCGGACAGGCTTCAAAACGAAGAAAATATAGATGTTCTTATCGGAACAAAAGGAAGAGCCGAAATCGTAAACCTCTGTGAAGCGGCTCTTGACGGAAAGAAAACCTACAGCGTGGGCGACATTCTTCATGACTCTGAGTTTGAAGAGCTCGGCATAGTCCGAACTCAGCACAGAATTCGCGCCGAAATCAAAATTGAGGACGGCTGTAATAACTTCTGCTCATACTGTAAAATTCCTTACGCAAGAGGTCCCGTGCGCTCCCGCGCAATGGATAAAATAGAGGCCGAGGCACGCGCGATAGCGGAGAGCGGCTACTCTGAAATTATTTTAACCGGTATACATATCGGCTCTTATGGCAAGGATTTAGATAACGGCGATAAATTGATTGACGTTTTAGAGACGGTCGGCCGCGTGTCGGGAGGAATACGAATTCGCCTCGGCTCTCTTGAGCCGGTGATGATTACCGAGGAATTCACAAAACGCGCGAAAAAAATCAGCGGTTTATGCCCTCAGTTTCACCTTTCTCTTCAAAGCGGCTGTGACAAGACGCTCAGAGCAATGCGAAGGCACTATACCGCGGCCGATTTCAAAAGAGCCGTAATAAATCTCAGAGACGCTTTTTCCGACGCGGCAATCACAACCGATTTAATTGTCGGTTTCCCCGGTGAGACAGACGCGGATTTTGAAGAATCAAAAAGGTTCTGTGAGGAGATCGGCTTTTCTCAAATGCACATCTTTCCTTATTCGGTCCGCGAGGGAACGGCGGCGGCGTTCCTTCCCGACAGGGTCGATGAATGCGAAAAGTCAAGGCGAACGCACATAATGTTAAATTCCGCCGCAGAGATGAAAAAGAATTTTTGCGAAAGCTTTTTAGGGAGGGACGCCGAAGTCTTGTTTGAACAGAAGCGAAACGGTTTATGGAGCGGAATGACAAAGAATTATATCGAGGTCAGATACCCATCAGGCGATGATTTAAGAGGAAAAAAACTTTCCGTCAGGCTTGTCGGCTATGACCGGGAAAACGAATATATAAAAGCAGAAAAAAATTAAAAAATTTAATATAAAAAGGAATGATTTTATGAATCAAAAGGTAGCGGAGAACCCTACAAAAAACCGCAGGGACAGAATGAATCCATTAACGGTGGTAACGGCGTTTATGGTAACGCTTTATCTCGTATCGAACGTAATGGCAATCAAGGTTATTTCAGTTAAGGGAATATCCCTTTTCGACGCAGGAACAGTCACTTTTCCCCTCGCCTATATGCTCGGCGATGTTCTTACCGAGATTTGGGGGTTTAAGACCGCACGGAAGGTCATATATCTGACGTTTGCGTGCAATGTACTTTTTGTACTTTGTACCGCATTGGGCTTGATACTTCCCGCCCCGGAATATATGGCCGAGACAAACGCCGCATACGCGACTGTCTTCGGATATGTTCCGCGTATAGTAATTTCCTCGCTCTTTGCGTTTCTCTTCGGAGAGTTAAGCAATGCCTACTTTATGGAAAAAATAAAGAAGTGGACGCGCGGAAAACATATGTGGATGAGGACTATAGGAAGTTCTATGATTGGATACATCTTTGATACTGTCTTTTTTGTAATTTTCGCGTTTGGCGGAACAGTTCCCGCATGGGACATCTTCACAATGATAACCATACAGTATGTTGCAAAGCTCGGGATAGAAGCTCTGAGCGGAACTCCCCTTGCTTATGCAGCTGTACATTGGCTTAAAAAATACTATAATGATTATGAGAATAAAAACAATAAATGATATAGTGAGGTACCGAAAATGAAAGACGGATTTATAAAAGCCGCTGCGGCTACTCCTGAGCTGAGGGTTGCCGATGTTAAGTTTAATACCGAAGAATCAATCAAATGTATAAAAGAAGCCGCCGAAAACGGCGCAAAGCTGATAGCCCTGCCCGAATTGGGCTTGACATCTTATACCTGCGGAGACTTATTTCTTCAGGCTTCGCTTATCAGGCTCGCAGAGCAGGAGCTCCTGCGGCTCGCCGAAGCAACCAAAGACCTTGATGTTCTATCAGTTGTAGGGCTCCCCGTTTCAAATAACGGAAAGCTCTATAACTGTGCGGCGTTTATCAAGGACGGCGAAATTCTCGGCTTTGTGCCGAAGAGTAACCTTCCGAATTACAGCGAATTCTATGAAGCGCGGCATTTCAATACAATAGATGGAAATACCGAAATATTGTTCGGCGGAAGGCTTATTCCGATGGGAACAAAACTGATTTTCAGCGCTGAAAATATGAACGGCTTTTCCGTTGCCGCCGAGATATGCGAGGACTTATGGACAGCGGCTCCGCCGAGCTGTGAGCATACCAAAAACGGAGCCGTCATCATAATCAATCAGTCAGCAAGCGACGAGGTTATAGGAAAGAGCGACTGGCGGAGGAAGATGATAGAGGTTCACTCTTCAAAGGCGGTGTGCGCCTATATATATGCCGATGCCGGCGAAGGTGAATCCACAACGGATATGACATTCTCAGGTAATAACCTCATTTTTGAGCTTGGTACAAAGCTTTCCGAAGCTCCTCTTTTCTCAAACAAAATAATCTACGCCGATATTGATACCGAAAAAATACTTCAGGAACGCAGAAGAGTAACAACCTTTAAAAACGGTAATGATGCCGGATACCGGCACATTTATTTTAAAACAGAACCAACCGAAACAAAGCTAACGCGTTCCTTTGATATGAAGCCGTTTGTTCCGTCCGACGAAACAAAGCTGACCGAAAGATGTGAAGAAATATTCGCCATTCAATATCACGGCCTAAAAAAGAGACTTAAACACATCGGAATCAATACCGTAACAATCGGCATATCCGGCGGACTTGATTCGACCCTCGCTCTTCTTGTTACCGCTAAGGCCTTTGAATCACTCGGCCTTCCGCCGAGCGGAATCGTTGCGGTTACGATGCCGTGCTTCGGAACGACAAACCGAACCTATACCAACGCAATCAATATGATAAAATCTATCGGAGCTACTCTCCGCGAGATTAATATAAAAGAAGCTGTATCTCTTCACCTATCAGATATCGGCGCAGACATTAACTGTCACGATGTAACTTATGAGAATGCCCAGGCAAGGGAGAGAACCCAGGTTCTTATGGATATCGCCAATAAGACCGGCGGAATAGTGATAGGCACAGGCGATTTATCCGAGCTTGCTCTTGGTTTCGCAACGTATAACGGCGACCATATGTCTATGTACGGTGTAAACTGTTCGATACCCAAAACTCTTGTCCGTTATCTTGTGAAATATGTTGCGGATTCATCTGATGCCACACTCAAAGAGACACTTTATGACGTGCTTGACACCCCTGTCAGCCCCGAGCTTCTCCCTCCCAATAAAAACGGGAAAATTGCTCAGCAGACAGAAGAAATTGTCGGTCCTTATGAGCTTCATGACTTTTATTTATACAATATGATTCGCTGGGGCTTTTCAAAGGATAAAATCTATCGTATGGCGCGCCTCGCCTTCAAAAATGTATATGATGAGTCAACAATAAAAAAATGGCTTGATATATTTATGCGAAGATTCTTTAACAGCCAATTTAAACGCTCATGCCTTCCTGACGGAATTAAAGTAGGAACTGTCACTCTGTCGCCGCGCGGCGACTGGCGTATGCCGTCAGATGCAATAAACTATAATAAATAATAATAGCACCTGCTTTTATTTTTTAAAGCAGGTGTTTTTTTATCCGAAATATTTTATTAATCCAAAATTGTTTTAGAACCTTAAAATCAAAAAAGTCAAGAAAAATTTTCATCAATTATGTAAACCTTTTTCGTTATAAAATAACTTTAATGTTAAGCCAATGTAACATTTACATTACAGTTTTCCACTTGAAAAAACGCCGATTTTATAGTTATTAACAGACTTATCCACATTTCCCACAGGTCCGATATGTGTAAAACCTTAAAATCGACAAAAATTCAGAGGTTTTCCACAGGTAACGTTTTTATGGGCATAGATAGGTGCGTATAACGCATAAAATGGTTTACAATAATATATTTAAGTATAAAAAAATGACCGCAGAATTGCTCCGCGGTCAATTTTTTATTTTATTTGCTTTCGATTTTCGCTATATAAGCCTTTGTTTCACTTGCCACGACGCCGCTGAGCGCGAACAGCGCAACAAGGTTCGGGAATGCCATAAGAGCGTTTACTATATCAGCAAGCGTCCATACAAACGAAACCTGAAGATACGGACCGATGAATACAGCGGCGATGTATAATATTCTGAATGTCAACAGAATCGCCTTTTTGTTTCCTACGAGGTACTGGAGACACTTTTCCGAATAATAGTCCCATCCGAGGATTGTGGTAAACGCAAAGAATACCAACGAAATCATAAGGAGAAAGGCACACAAATTATTCGAGAAAGGCAAACCCCTCGAAAAAGCTTCGGTCGTGATAGCCACACCAACCAAGGACTTGTCCATCGCCGGCTGATATGCACCGGTCAGAACAATCGATAAACCAGTCATTGTGCAGATGATAATTGTATCAAAGAAAGTACCTGTCATACATACAAGCCCCTGTCTGACGGGCTCTTTTGTCCTTGCAGCAGCAGCGGCGATAGGAGCCGAACCGATACCCGACTCATTCGAGAAAATACCTCTCGCTATACCCTTCTGCATAGCCGCCTTAACCGTGATACCTACCGCACCGCCGAATACCGCCTTCGGGCAGAACGCACTTTTAACCACCAAAACGATAGCGCCGGGAACCTTTGTTATATTGCAGACAATAAGGATAACGGCACATACAACATAAAGAACAGCCATAAACGGAACAATAATTTCTGAAACCTTAGCTATTCTCTTGATTCCGCCGATTACAACCAACGCAACAAAGAATGTAACAACCACTCCGGCTATAACGGTCGGCCAGGTATACTCCATACCACCCATTTTGAATGCAACCATAGCCTTGTCCGGGTCAAAGAAATTAGTAACCGCGCTTGTGATACCGTTAATCTGGGTCATTGTTCCTATACCCATAATACCAACGAGCATTCCAAATACCGCGAAAATTTTCGCAAGCCACTTCCAGTTTTCACCCATTCCCTTTTCTATGTAGTAGAAAGGACCGCCGAGAACCTTCCCGTCCGAGCCTATCTCTCTGTATTTAACAGCGAGCAGGCCTTCGGCGTATTTGGTAGCCATTCCGAGAAAAGCCGCAAATTCCATCCAGAAAAGTGCACCCGGACCACCGGCAGCGATAGCGGTAGCAACACCGACTATATTACCTGTACCGATTGTTGCGGAAAGAGCCGTACACAATGCACCAAAGCTTGTAACATCGCCCTCTCCGTCTTCTTCATTTTGAATCATATACTTAAGCGCCTTGCCTAAGTGTCTTACCTGAACAAATCTTGTTCTTACTGTCATAAGAAAGCCGACCGCCAAGATAAGGACTATCAGCGGAATACCCCATACCCAGTCGTCAATCACCGCCAGAATGTTGTTGAATGTTTCCATACATTTCCCTCCTGTAAGCGTTTCGCATAATCCACATATACGCCGTGTCATATTAACTTCGTTGCATTTTTGACTCAATAAATATGACCGAATTTCGTTAGACCTTGCTTTACGCTTAAAATTTTATAAAATAAAAAAAGCTGTCGACCCGAACGACAACTCCAAAGAAAGAAATACCAAAATCGATGTCTTCGTCCTTTTGCCTGAGAGTTTCGGTTTTCACCTTGCCCCTTCGGCACTCAATTCAATGAGCTTCTCCGAAGTCCCCTACACTTTCTGTTTCTATCCAAAAAGCCTCTGCGGGTCGTTATTTTATTCAACTTTTTTAATATATCACATTTTTCTTAATATGTCAACATTTTTTACTGAATTTCTTCACATTTTATTCACACTTTCCCTGTTTATAAAATGTGCGTCCTTTGTTGATAAAACAAGGATGCAATTTAAACTGTGGAAACCTGTTATAAACACCAACAGTAATTAACAGTTAAACGAAATGCAAAAGTTACGTTTTTGTAACACAAATGTAATCTTTCAACAGAATACACACCCCCTACAGCTACAGCATCAACAATAATATATATTATATAAATATAAAAATCAATATTAAAAATTACTTTACTCTTAATTCCTATTATGGTATAATAGCTTTGTTTATTAAAATTTTAAGAGGGTGCACCGGTGAATAAAAAGTTATTCATAAAATTCTTTACGGTTAGTCTTATAACCGTTTTTATATTACTCATTATTACAGTATCTGTTTTATCCGCAGGGGAGGCAATGTTTTATTATAAGCGTCTTGACGATAATATGAAATCAGTAACCGAAAGTGATTTTGTATCAGCGGCAAATTATATAATTATCTCACAGAATGAAGCGAGCGGTGATACAAATGCTGATTATGAGGCTGTTGAAAATATTTTAAGTAATTATAAAGGACAGCTTTCGATAAACCAAAATCGTCGTATCTATCTTTTAAAAAGTGATGATTTAAGCATTGTTATACCTACATCAATAATAGGAGAAACTCTTGAAAAAAGCGAGAATATATCGCTGGCGGAATCGGGGATGACAGGAAATAAATACAGGTTGTTCGGCGGAGTTATGGATGTTGCTTATCCAATAAGGTTTGGGGATGGGAATTATATCCTTTATATAAAGGATAATATGTCCGACCTGCGCGCAAGCGTTTTTTATAAGCTTAAATTTGTATTTTTGCTTTTTATACCCTGCTTGATTGCGGCATTTCTGATAACACTTTTTATATCGAGAAGAATAAATAAGTCGATAGAAAAAATCACCAACAGAGCAGAGGGTTTTAAAAAGGGCGAACTTTATGAGGTATTTGGTGATAATAAGGATAATGACTTTCCCGAGCTTGTGAATTCCGTTAATCATATGGGATATGTTATGACAGAAAGTATTCAGCGGATGAACTCAGACAAGCACCGCGTCGAAGTTATAATAGAGCATATCAATAACGGAATCATCACGTTTGACAATAACCAGAATGTAATACAGATTAACTCGGCTGCTAAGAGAATTTTAAAAATAAAAGACGAAAAGTCGGTTAAATTCGATGAATTTTTTAAAAAGTGCGGAATTGACGTAAGAATGGCTGAATTTTCTTATTTTGAAAAGTCCGGAACGGTACAGAAAGAGATAACAAGGGATTCGGGGCGTATAAAAGTATGGTTTGTTCCATTTAAAATGGATTCGGAAAGATATGCCGGTGTGGTATGTGTGTTTGAGGATGTAACGGAACAATTTAATGTTATGTCGGCGATGAGAAAGTTTGTTGCTGACGTGTCACACGAGCTTAAAACGCCGATAACGGTTATAAGCTCTTACACAGAGACGGTTTTAAACAGTTACCTTGACGATAAGGCTATGACGGCAAACCTTCTGAAAATCGTTTATCAGGAAGCGGGAAAGATGACGGAACTTGTTCAGAATCTTCTTGATATAAGCAGGTATGAGATGAAAACAATGCCGCGAAAAGAGGAAAATTTTTCGATTGATGATATGATTAATTCCCTTGTCCAAACGTTTAAGCTTCAGGCCGAGAAGAAAGAGCTTGACTTAAAATACACAAGAATGACTGATATTCCCGAATTTAAAGGAAGCAGAAGCGATATAGAACGCGCTGTTAAGAATATTATATCGAACTCAATTAAGTATACGTCAAGAGGGGATAAGATTCAGATATTTGCCGGAAGGCTCAGAAACGACATATATATTAAGGTTGAAGATACGGGCTGGGGAATTCCTGAGAGCAAGCTCGGCCACCTTTTTGAGAGATTCTATAGGGTTGAAGAAGAGGCTCGAAGCCGTGATAAGGGCGGCACGGGTCTCGGACTTTCGATTGCGAAGGAGATAATCGAGAGCTATGGCGGTAATATTAAAATAGAAAGTGAGTACACTAAGTATACAAGAGTGACGATTACATTGCCAGTTAACAACGGTAAATAGTCAGCGGAGTGTATAACGAAAAAATATTTTCTGTTATCACCTCGGCGGAATGGAGTTTTTTATGAGAGAAAAAACTGTTTTTGAAAGAATTTATGAACAGGTTAAAAGAATTCCCAGAGGAAAGGTGGCGACATACGGTCAGATTGCGCTGTATGCGGGAAACCCGCGCTGGGCACGGGTTGTCGGATATGCGCTTCATGTAAACCCCGACCCCGACAGTATTCCTTGTTACCGTGTTGTGAACCGTGAGGGAAGAGTATCTAAAGCGTTTGCCTTCGGCGGCGAGAATATGCAGGTTCTTATGCTTCGCGCTGATAGAATCGATGTATCGGACGAGGGAATTGTGGATATTGATAAATTCAGCTGGAACGGCGAATGAAAAAAGGTCACACCGGCTTGAAATCTGGTGTGACCTTATTTTACAGTTTTTTTCATAAGAATATAAGCGAACGCGGTTCCCGCGGCAAAGAGCAGGAGGTTAATTATAAGCGCGGTTCCTGTCTGAAACCCGGGAAAAACGCATATCATTGACGATACCAAAAATCCGAATGCGGCGAAGTATGTCTGACCGTGGAACTTGTTAAGAGCCATATGGACAAGCTTTATAGTGAGAAGAGATACGATTACAAAGCCGATTCCAACCCAAAAGATTACACCTATATTAAATCCTAAAAATGCTGTTATAAGCTTATCATAAACACCCATTTGAAGCAATAAGAATGATGAGCTGATACCCGGAATAATCATTCCGACCGAAAAGATTCCGCCGCTTATTAAAAGCGTCAGCATAGACATCTCGCCTTCGGGTTTAGCTGAATTTATTGTTCCCGAGAGAAGCATACCGACACAGAATGCAATAAGCATAGGAACGATATAGATTATACGAAATCCGCCTGAAGCAGCTTCTTTAAAAAATGAAGGAAGGCTTCCCAGTACAAGCCCCATAAAAAGATAGATAACGGCAACTTCATAGTGTTCGAGGAGCGGTTTCATAACTATTCCGAAAGAAATTATCCCTATCCCCGCGCCGAGGCAGAGCGGAAAAAGAAAAGCAAAGCTTTTTTTAAACTGCTTGCGGATATTAACTATTGCGTCTATCGCAACGGTATAAAGACCGAGCGAGACAGCGATAACGCCGCCGCTCAAACCCGGAGTTATTGAAGCAATACCGATAATAATACCGAGTAAAAACAACTTTAAAAAGCCTAAATCGGCTTTTAAATCAATTTTATTCATCAGATACATCCTTTTTATTTTTGTCCAATAAACAATATATCAAATTTCGGTCATAAAATCAATAGCCGTAATGTAAATTTAATAAAATATTTATGTTTACGAAAGCTCGGAAGTAAAAAAGCATGGATTAAACCGAAATATATAAAATTATTAGCTTGAAAAACCCCGAAATTTATTATTTATATAACTTTGTTATTTATTTAAAAGCGGGTAAAAAAGTAGGTTATAAATCAAAACACAAAAGCTTTTAACATACAAAAAAGCCCGTGAAAACGGGCTTTTTGTGGAGCTGCCCAGCGGATTTGAACCGCCGACCTCTTCCTTACCAAGGAAGTGCTCTACCGACTGAGCTAGGGCAGCAAATGGCGATCCGGATGGGGTTCGAACCCACGACCTCCAGCGTGACAGGCTGGCATTCTAACCAACTGAACTACCGGACCACAATAAATACAGCTTATATATAATAACACATTTTTCGGAATATGTCAACAAAAAATTGAAAATTTTTAAAAATATTTTAACCAGTCACAGGTTTATTAAAGTTCAGGATTGAGATGTGTATACACGTCTCAATCCTGAATTTAAATCGTTTTTATTCTTCTGATTCGATTTCGGTTGTGTCTATACCAAAGTGTTCGAGTGCGGCTTTTAACTGGTCATCGTGTTCAATCTTGGTTGCTTTCATTCTCTCATAAAGCTCATGCTGAGTGGTGAGGTCGAATGTTCCGTAAGGATAAAGACCGGTTCTGCTTTGGAAATTATAAATTGCGTCGGCTGTGGCATCATCGTATTCATCGTTGATTTCACCGTTATACAGTCCACAGATTTTAAGCAGCTCTTTGGCGGTTTTAACTTCTTCGCCATTATCACCGATATTATAAACACGGGTATAACTGAATTTTTCGTATTTGTCTATTTCGAATGGAGTAAGAGGATTTTCAATTGTATAGTCGGGTTCGATTCCTACACCGTTAATGTTATTTCCTTTAGGAGTGAGATAGAAACCCATGGTATACTTTATACAATCGCCGTAAGGAAGGTCGGCTATTGTTTGAATAGTTCCCTTACCGTAAGACCTTTCACCTATCAGATATGCTCGGTCGTTTTCGGAAAGAGCGGCACTCAAAACCTCAGATGCACTCGCTGAGTTTTTATTGATAAGCACAACCGTGTCAAACTTCCGTGTGTCGTCACTCTTTGTCTTATATGTTACGTTAAGCAGATTAATTTTATGATCCTCGGTGGTGATTATAGTGTCTTTAGGTAAAAGGTAATCAGCCATTTCGATTGCCTGATCAAACAACCCGCCGCCGTTATTGCGAAGGTCAATGGTAATCCTGGTGATACCTTGACTTGAAGCGCTGTCAAGCTCTTTTTTAAATAACTCTGCTGTGTTTGAAACAAATCCCGAAACACGAATGTACATCATTCTATCCTTACCCTCGCCATAGACCTTGCTTATAACAGAGTTTCCGATAATCGGCGCACGTTTAAGCTGCATATAAACGATATCTCCGGTGCCTGAACGTTTTATTCCTAAGGTAACCGTTGTGCCTTCCGCGCCTTTTATATAGGAAGCCGCCGTATCCGAGTTCATACCCGAAAAATCTATCCCGTCGGCACTTACTATTACATCGCCTACTTGGATTCCCGCTTGTTCGGCTGGTGTTCCTCCGATGACGCTCTGAATATCAACGCCTTCACTATTCATTTGGAAGGTAATTCCGATTCCGACAATAGTTCCCGAAATTCTCTCTTTCATTGCCGCGGCTTCTTCGGCTGTATAATATTCGGAATGTTCATCGATTGATTCAAGCATTGTTTTCATAACCGATTCATATAGCTCCGGGTTTTGTTCAACCGCCTTTAGAAGTGCGTCCTTATAGAGATTCTGCTGCGTTACCGTATCATAACGTGCGTACATACTTAAATACTGAGCAACCTGATCAACGAGCGCGGATTTATTCGCACCGTCGGCCGGTGAAGCGTCCTCATCAGCAAAAACAACGCTATATGATACTGAAAGCATCATAATCAAGGCAACGCATATACTTGTTATCCGTTTAAAAAATCTATTATGCTTTTGCATTTTTATTCTCCTATTCATAATTTAATTATACGTTAAGAACCAAGTAGGGAACGGATATGCTTCCGTCCGCCGTTATTGATACGATAAACCATACCTCGCGGTCAGCATAATTGTTGAACCACTCGGGAGAAAGCTGATTTTTATCTTTAAAAAACATTCCGGCGGTAATAACCCTAAGCTCGGTGTATTCGGCAGCCTTTGCGGCTGAATTTGCTGCGTCATTCTGTATAACGGGGCTAACCCCGGTCAAAACAATTTTGTTTGTCGGCGTGTCATAATAAAAGAGCTTTCCTTTAAGGGCATAAACGCCTGTTATATTTCCGTTTTCGGCGGCATATGCGGGAACAGCCGAGAAAACCAGCATTAAAACCGCGGCGAATACTATAATAATCTTTTTCATATACGTCATCTCGCTTTCAAAGTTTTACATCCTTTCGGGAGCGGTTATTTTAAGCATGTTAAGTATTCCCTTCATAACAATTCTGACGCTGTCGACCAGTTTTAGTCTCGTCGCCATAAGTTCAGCGTCCTCATTTTTCACGCGGCAGGAATTATAGAATGAGTGGAAGTCGGTAGCGAGTTCCATAATATAACGGGTGATTCTTGCCGGTTCAAGGCTTTCCGCCGACATTCTGATCTCGTCCGGAAGGTCACCGAGTTTTTTGAGCAGATTAAGCTCTGACTCTTCTTTTAAAAGTGACGGGTTGATTTCGGAATAATCCTTAACGGAAACGCCATCCTCACCGAGAAGTCTTAAAATACTGCAAATCCTTGCATAGGCGTATTGAACGTAATATACGGGATTGTCATTGCTCTGCTGTGCGGCAAGGGTGAGGTCAAAGTCAAGGTGACTGCCGGCGCTTCTCATATTAAAGAAGAATCTTGCCGCGTCAACGCTTATATCCTCAAGCAGGTCAGATAGGGTTATTGCCTTTCCTGTACGCTTTGACATTCTTACAACCTCTCCGTCCTGCATAAGACGAACGAGCTGCATCAAAACAACGGTGAGCCTTGAAGAATCAATACCGACTGCTTCAAGCGCTTTCTTCATTCTGGCAACATGACCGTGATGGTCAGCGCCCCATATGTTTATCGCTAAGTCATAGCCGCGTGTTTCAAGCTTGTTGATGTGATATGCAATATCCGCCGCGAAATAGGTCGGGATTCCGTTCTTTCTGATAAGGACCTCGTTCTTTTCAAGTCCCATCTTTTCACAGTTAAGCCAAAGCGCGCCGTCCTCTTCATAGGTAAAGCCGTTATCGCGGAGCCTGTCAATCGCCGCCATAACCTCGCCGTCTTTGTGAAGCTTGCTTTCTCTGAACCACACATCGTATACGATTCTGTATTTCTCTAAGTCCTCACGAAGTGCGGTCACGTTCTTTTCAAGAGCGTAGTCAACAAGTGCGGCTTTCCGCTCATCCTCGCTGACGTTTAAGTGTTTGTCGCCGTAAAGTTTAATAAAAGCCTTTGCGTGCTCTCTTATATCATCGCCGTGATAGCCGTCTTCCGGGAATTCAATCGCATCCTCACCCTTTAACTCTTGAATGTATCTTGCGTTAAGTGAATTTGCGAATTTTTCAATCTGGTTGCCCGCGTCGTTTACATAGAATTCACGGGTTACGTCATAGCCCGCATATTCAAGAACCGAAGCAAGGCAGTCGCCGAGCGCGCCGCCGCGGGCGTTTCCCATATGCATAGGGCCTGTTGGGTTGGCGCTTACGAATTCGACCATTACCCTTTTTCCCTTTCCGAGGTCGATTTTACCATAGTCGGTGCCGCGGCTTTCTATATCCTCCATAACGCGATAGAGCCAGTTTGGAGTGAGATAAAAGTTGATAAAGCCCGCTCCGGCAACCTCAGCCTTCGCTATGTCCTCATCCTCGCCGAGATGAGAAACAATCGCTTCGGCAATTGCTCGCGGAGCACAGCGAAGAGGCTTTGCAAGCATCATAGCGAGATTACACGCAAAGTCGCCGTGCGACTTGTCTTTAGGGACTTCAAGCTTAACCTTTTCGGTTATATCGACATTTTCTCCCGAAAGTTCTCCCGATTCAACAGCCGCGTTAAATGCGCACACCACCTTATCCGTTATTTTGGTTTTCATTTCATCAAAAATATTCATTGGTACAACATCCTCTCTAAAATCTATTATGCCATTGTGCCAAAACGGCGCGCTTTCTTCGGCTTCGGCGAGTTGTTTTTATCAGACGGCTTTATGCTTTCGAGTTTAACGTTAAGTGAATTTTTGAAAAAATTCTCGTTGTCGGGGTCTAAGGTATAATCGACCTTGACCCAGCCGCTTCCGTTGTTTATATCAAAATCAACGTCAAGAGTCTTGACTGAAGCGGCGACATCGCCGTAAGGCGTCGGATACAGGCATAAGTTCTGTTCGCCTTTTGTATAACAAAGGTTCATATTAAACTTTCCCTTGCGTTTTACGCTTACATTTCCGTCCCAGATTTTTATTGTGGTGGTCGTATCGGCAAACCCTGTCATTTCGCTCTCTTTATATATTATATAATATTTTCCGTTGACCTCGCCGAACTTCCCGAAGGTTTCAAGCTCAATAGGTTCATCACCGTCACCGTTTATATCCTGATACGTTTTTATCTTAATTAAAACATTATCATCCATAATTATCTACCTCAATACTTTTCTATATCGATTTTATGAACGCTTCCCTCAATGTGCTTGTCGAGAAAAACGCTGCCCAGTTCAGCGAAACCGTCTACCGTGTCGCTGACATAATATCTGTCGGTTCCTCCCTTTTTGTCACAGAGCATTCCGCTTGCCTCAAGTCTTTCGCGGGCTTCAACGGCGGCCTCAGCGCCGGAGTCAATAAGCTTAACCCTATCTCCCATAAATTTTTGAATTTCCTCTCTGAGAAGAGGATAGTGAGTACAGCCGAGTATTAATGTGTCGACACCTCTCTCTTTTATGGGCGTTAAATATTCTTCAATAATCATCCGGGGAATCGTTCCTCTTAAATATCCGTTTTCGACCAGCGGAACAAACATGGGACACGCACGGCTGAACACCTCTAAATCGGGGTTCATACGGTTTATTGTCTGAAGGTACTTTCCGCTGTTTATTGTTCCTTGTGTTCCTATTACGCCGATTTTTCCGTTTTTGGTTGTTCTGACAGCAGCGGCACAGGTCGGTTCAAGAACACCGATGATTCCGGTCCTTATCTCGTCCTGAATTTTGGGAAGAGCCGCGCTGCTTGCCGTTCCGCAGGCAATTATGATAAATTTTATATCAAAGCTTTCAAGAAAGTTGATATTTTGTCTCACATATTTGACGATTGTTTCGGGGCTTTTTGTTCCGTAAGGAACCCTTCCCGTATCGCCGAAATAGATTATATCTTCATCGGGCATAATCTCCATAACCTTTTTTACACAGGTCAGTCCGCCCAATCCCGAATCAAAAACACCTATGGGTCTGTTATCCATATCTTCCTCCAACTAATCCGCCATTGCACATTCAATCAGCTTGTCAAGCAGAGCCGAAATTTCAACCCCGCTTTTTTCCCAGAGCTTCGGATACATACTGATTGAAGTGAATCCCGGCAGAGTATTTATCTCGTTCAGCTTTATCTCGCCGGTTTCCTTATCCATAAAGAAATCAACGCGCGATAAACCCTTGCATTCGCATATCTTGTAAGCGGCAAGCGCATAATTTCGAATCCTCTCGGTTGCTTCGGCACTTATGGGCGCCGGCATAAGAAGCTTTGAATTTTCATCCGCATACTTTGCGTCGTAGTCATAGAATTCCGCCGCAGGAACAATCTCGCCTATAATGTCGGCGCAAACGGGGTTCTCGTTACCGAGAACGGCGCTCTCGATTTCACGTGCATTAACCGCCTCTTCAACAAGAATTTTTCTGTCATGCGGCGCGGCCGCGGCAAGACCCGCTTTAAGCTCATCGCGGTTTGACGCCTTGCTTATTCCGACCGAAGAACCGGCGTTTGACGGCTTGACAAAACATGGGTAGCCGAGCTTTTCTTCTATCTCGTCAAGTTTTGATTCATCATAGTTTCCGTTTGAGTCCGTGCGGACTTCAACCCAATTTGCCTGAGGAATCCCTGCGGCTTTAAACATAATCTTTGCCACACATTTGTCCATACAGATTGCACTTCCTATTACTCCGGGGCCGACATAGGGGATCCCGGCAAGTTCAAAAAGACCCTGTATGGTTCCGTCCTCACCGTTTCTTCCGTGCATAGCGGGAATCGCGGCGTCTATCTTTATCTTTTGAATTCCGTCATTGCTTAAAACAATAATTCCGCGGTCGGAGCGGTCGGGCGATATAATGGCATGAGCATACTTATTACAGTCCCTGTCGAAATCTATAACCTCATCGGCTTCACCGGTAAAGAGCCGCCACTCACCCTCTTTTGTTATTCCTATCATATGTATATTATACTTGCTCTTATCGAGAGACTTTATAACTGTTGTCGCTGAAACAAGCGATACCGAATGCTCGCTCGATACTCCTCCGAATATAACGCAGATGTCAAGCTTATTCATTTTAAACTCCGCCTTTCTTATAATAAAAAATCACACAATACACCATATTACCATTAAATTATATTGTACAACTTTATGAAAAAAAAATCAATATGTATAAATACTAAATATGTGTTAAAAATATATTAAATTACAGATATTTTATTTATTTTTGTTTTTGGAGTGATACTTAATGAAAAAATTTAATAGAATTGTTTTTATTTTTATATCGATTTTTATGCTGGGAACGGTTTTATACCTTGGTTATATCGAGAATATGAAGAAAGACATCGCCGATAACTTACTTCGGCTTCATATAGTCGGAGCGGACGATTCGGAATATTCACAAAACTTAAAAATATGCGTCCGCGACCGAATTCTTTCCGATTTTTCAGAGGTGTTTTCGTATTGCGGCTCTCTTGAAGCCTCCGCCGCAAGGGCAAGGGAGTTAAAACCGCGCATAGAAGCCGCCGCCGCGGATGAGCTTAAAAGCCGCGGCTGTAACGATTCGGTCAGCGCCGTGGTTGAGGAATGTCGATTTCCGACCAAGAATTACGGCGAAGTTACACTTCCGGGCGGTGTTTATACGGCGTTAAACATCCGTCTCGGCGCGGCAAGGGGACATAATTGGTGGTGCGTTATGTATCCGCCGCTTTGTATAAACGGCGGGAACGCCGTAATAACCGACTCTTCAAAGGAAAAGCTTAAAACGTGCCTTTCTCCCGAGGAATATAGGCTTATTACATCGGGTGAAGAACCTGATGTAAAAATTAAATTTAAGCTTGCTGAATTATTGGGAAGATATTTTAAATAATTAAAAAATTGTCTGAGTATTTTAACTTTTGCGGCATATACTATTGGTGTAACATCGACGAAGCAAGAGCTTGCGGCGGTTTACAATTCTGATGGCGTCACAGTTTACTAAAAGAAAGATATGTATGTCATATCAATCATGAGGTGAAATATGAGCGGTCATAAAAATAAAATGTCAGAAGCCCTCAAAATGGAGGTCGCAAAGGAACTCGGCGTATACAACATTGTAAAGAAAGAAGGCTTCGGCGGAGTAACCTCCAGGGATTGCGGAAATATGGTAACAAAGGCCATAGAGATAGCAAACCGTTCGGTGGAGGGCTAACAAAATATACGGTTCGCAGATTGCGGACCGTATATTTTTATTTCATTTCGTTAGCCATAGTATAGAACTGATGATAAATTCCGCCGAGCTTCATAAGCTCATCGTGGCTGCCCTCCTCGACGATTCCTTCATCGGTCAGAACTAAGATTCGGTCGGAATTTCTTATGCTTGAAAGCCGGTGAGCAATAGTAAGGGTCGTTCTTCCCTCTGCCAGCCGATTGAGTGATTTTGCCACCGCGTATTCGCTCTCGTTGTCGAGAGCCGAGGTTGCTTCATCAAGAATGATAATAGCCGGGTTCTTGAGAAACACTCTCGCTATGCTGATACGCTGTTTCTGACCGCCCGAAAGCTTAACTCCGCGTTCGCCGACATATGTGTCATAGCCGTTTTTAAGCTCGCGTATAAACTCGTCCGCGCCTGCCCTTTTAGCGGCTTCTATTACCTCATCGCGGCTTGCGTCCGGCCTTCCGTAGCGGATATTTTCAAATATCGTTCCCGAAAACAGATATACGTCCTGTTGAACCATACCGATGTTCTTTCTGAGGCTTTTTAAAGTAATCTTTTTTATATCCCTTCCGTCGATCGTGATTGTTCCGCCGGTCGGGTCATAGAATCGCGGAATAAGGTTACATAGCGTGGTTTTTCCGCCGCCCGACGGGCCGACGATTGCAACCTTTTCGCCCGCGTGGATTTTAAGATTCAGGTTCGAGAATACTTCGTTGTGGTCGTCGGGGTATTCAAAAGTAACATTTTTAAATTCAATCTCGCCTTTGGGTGAGATTATGTCCGTTGCGTCGGGATCATCAAATATATCAATATCCGCGTCCATAATCTGAAGAAAACGTTCTATTCCGGTCATTCCGCGCTGGAATTGTTCGGCGAATTCGATAATTCTTCGGATTGTGGCGATAAGCGTCGAAACAAACATTACATACGCAACCATATCACCGGGCTGAATCTTTCGGTTTATCAGAAACAGGCCGCCGCCGACAAGCACGGTCAGATACATCAGTCCGTCAAAGACTCGCGTCGAGGTCTGAAACAACCCCATAATCTTATAGGAATATTTTTTTATCCGCAGGAATTCGCGGTTACCGACGTCAAAACGTGCGTTTTCCATATCCTCGTTTGCGAAAGCCTTGACAACTTTTTGACCGAGCAGGCTGTCCTCGATATTTGCGTTAAGCTCGCCTATCTGATAACGCTGCTCGGAAAAAGCCTTACGCATCCGTTTGTTTATGGCACGGCACACGACCGTCATAATAGGAACAAACATAAATACAAGTAAGGTAAGAGGAAGATTTATTCTTGCAAGAATGATAAAAGAAACGGTTATCTTTATAAAAGCAATAAAAAACTCTTCGGGACAATGGTGCGAAAACTCGGTTATGTCAAACAGGTCGTTTGTGATTCGCCCCATTATCTGACCGATTTTAGTGTTGTTATAGTATGAATCCGAAAGTTTCTGAAGGTGTGCATAGGCGTTTCTTCGCATATCGGTTTCGATTTTTGCACCCATTACATGGCCGGTGTTAGCCATATAATAGTTGGCAAAGCTGTCAATTACCCTGAGAACAAAGTACAAAAGTCCCAGGTTTAAAACCATACTGACGGTCAGCTGAGCAACATCGGCAATCGCCGTATTTGTTATTCTTCGGATTATCATAGGAAGAACCATTTCGCATACAGTTGTCAGTGCTGCACAGAAAAGGTCGAAAAAGAGCGTAGATTTATACGGTTTAAAGTACGGGAATATCCGCGCTATCAGTTCTTTTATGCTATACGTTTTTCTTTCCATCATCGTATCTCCGTTTCAAATTATATCAATTCAGTATAGCATATTCGGCGAACTTTTGCAAGCAGTATTTAGATTGCAGCCTGTGCAGAGGAGCATCTGCGCTAAGGTTATATCCTGAATCTATAGCCCGCACCCCAGACGGTTTCAATGTATTTGTTACCCGAGCGGCCCTTGTCAATTTTGTCTCTTATCCTCTGAATATGTACCGTTACGGTCGAAACATCGCCCATTGCGTCCATACCCCAGATTCGGTCAAAGAGACGTTCCTTGCTGAATACAATATTTGGGTTTTCGGCAAGAAACAGCAAGAGTTCATATTCCTTAACCGGCATAGCGACCTCGGTTCCGTCAACATAAACGCGCCGCGCGTTTTTGTCAATTTTAAGACCGCGTATGGTTAAGATGTCCGCCTTTTTTTCGGGGTTTTTCGCTACAAG
Organism: uncultured Ruminococcus sp.; assembly: GCA_902797885.1. Classification (GTDB taxonomy): domain Bacteria; phylum Bacillota; class Clostridia; order Monoglobales; family Monoglobaceae; genus UMGS1820. The sequence continues at coordinate 34,151 of CADBUP010000154.1, read as the reverse complement.
CTTCTCATAGCGGCTTATGTGGGTCTTGACCCTTGCCACTAACTCGGATGGCGAAAACGGTTTTGTCATATAGTCGTCTGCACCGAGACCGAGACCGCGGATTTTGTCAACCTCGTCACCCTTGGCCGACAGGAATATGATTGGAATATCCTTGTTTCGGCGAAGCTCCTTACAGATTGAAAAACCGTCCCTTCCGGGAAGCATTATATCCACAATAACAAGAGCATAGTCGCCCCGCTGTGCCATTTGGAGACCGGTGTTTCCGTCCATCGCTATGTCACATTCAAACCCGTTCATCGTGAGATAGTCGTTTTCAAGCTCCGCTATGCTTAAATCGTCCTCTATAATTAAAATTTTCATTCTTGTCCACCCTTTCTTAAGACGGCGTTAGGCAGGAAAACCGATATTTCCGTTCCTGTGCCGAGTTTGCTTCTCGCCCATATCTTTCCTCCGTGGTCGGCAATGATTTTTTTGCATATCGAAAGTCCGAGACCGTTACCCTCAATCGTGGTATTCCGCGATGGGTCCGCCCGATAGAATTCATCGAATATCGAAGGAAGGTCGCTCTCCGAAATTCCCTTGCCGGAATCTGAAAACGTCATAACCACGCCGTTTTCAGCAATTTCACCGAATATTTTTAAGTTTCCTCGGCCGAATTTTTTGTACTTTATGGCATTTGTTATGATATTGGAAAAGACTCGGCGGAGCTTTTCCTTATCGAGCATCGCGGTGATATGCAGGTCGGGAATGTCAATTTCTAAATCCATATCCGCGTTTTGAAGGTCTATACAGAACTCGTCGGCGCAGTTCCTCAGAAATTCAAAGACATCCGTTTTTGTGCGGTTGTATTGCATCTTCCCCAGCTCGAGTTTGGAATAAATCGAGAGATTTTCAACCATCTGTTCGATGGCTTCGGCCTTGGCATAGATGGTGTTTAGATAATGACGCTGTTTTTCGGGGGTGTCGGCAATACCGTCCCGGATTCCCTCGATATAACCCTTTATAGAGGTAATGGGAGTTTTTATATCGTGTGAGATATTGACGATAAGCATACGCCGGTCATTGTCCTTTTTTATATTCTTTCTCACACTTCGCTGAAGCCTCAGGCGGAGCTCTTCAAACGACAGAGAAATTTCCCGAAGCTCCCTGTCGCCCGAGCAAGAAAATTCATAGTTTAAATCTCCGTTTTTTAAATGCCAAAGAGCGTCTGAAATTTTTCCGAGAGGAATCAGAATACTTCGTCCGACATAGAGCTGAACGCATACGGCGGTAACCAGAACCACGGCAAGCGACATAATTCCCCATATAACTATAAGCTTGACTATATACGGGTCGGAAAGATAAATTCCGTTGTCAGGAGAAAAACTGACCTCAGGGTGAATAATCAAAAACACGCCGACAAGCAGTGCCGATAATACGATTATCAGCACTGCCGGAATAACAGTCATTATTAAAGCTGAGATTAAAAGCTTTTTCTTAATCGACATACGGATATCCCCAATCTGTATCTCTGATTCGTCCGGAATTTTTAATATTCACGCGAGAGAAAGAGCCAGTATCCCGCGCTGAATAGGGTCACGCCGTAACCCAAAAGCAACAGCGTCTTTGAGCTGAGCTCTTTAATATGCACCGCTGTGCCGAGCCAAAGCCTGTGCCATTGCATATAGCTTGTAAACAAAAGACCGTCCATAACCGGAACAAATACTCCTATTGCCTTTGCGAGAATGTATACAACAATACACAGAAACATAGCCGAGGTCGGGCCTTTGGTTATCTGGTTAAGCGCCGCGGCCAAAAGAATAAGTATAAAAACCGGAATAAGGTCAAGAAGATAAGCGCCCAATGAGTAAGGCACATTCTCCGCCGTGCCGGAAAACAACGAGCAGACAGCCGCGGCTGCAAAAGTTATAAGCATTATCGCCGCGCATATGAGGAACACCGCGATAACCTTAGCCAGATAAATTTTAAATCGCGATACCGGGCGCATAAGCTGAGCTTTTATTGTTTGATTATGATATTCCGAGGCGAATAGGTCACATGCCGCCATTATTGCGATAAGCGGAATAACAAACTGTGTCATCATAGGAAGAATCGTCATCGGCATATTTATGGTGAATTTTAGCTGTGCCGAGACCGTGACCTTACTCAAAAGAGTGGACAAAAGCGTACCCAAGACGCAGATTGCGGCCATAATAATCGAAAAAACGGTGTATTTCTTTCTGAGCGACAGCTTTTTTGTCTCACAGCGCAGACACGCAAAAAATTTTCTCATAATTCAATGCTCCCTTCTGCCTCGCGCACCAGGGCGAGGTAATAATCCTCAAGGCTCGGATGGAACTTTAACGCCCCGTCAAGTGTATCATAAGCCAAAAGATAACCCTCGTGAATAACCGCGGTGTGAGTACAAATTTTTTCGAGTTCGGGTGCAATATGCCCCGAAATCAAAAAGGTTGTTCCGTATTCCTCCGATAATTTCAGAATAAGCTCGCGGATGTGAACAACGCCCTCTATGTCGAGACCGTTGAAGGGTTCGTCAAGAACCAAGAATCCGGGGTTTGAAAGAAGCGCGAGAGCAATGCCGAGACGCTGTTTCATTCCCATAGAAAACCTGTCCGCACGGTCGTTCTTAAAGGGTGAGAGCTTGACTATGTCTAAAACCTTGTCTATGCGGTCATTTCCTATGTTATAGTATCCCGCCGCCATTTTTAGGTTTTGTTCTGCTGTCGCCGCACCGTAGATTGCCGGTGCTTCTATTAAAAAACCTGCGTTTTCGAGAGCCTTTTCGATGTTATCCGCCACATCGTTCCCGAAAATCTTAATCGTTCCCGAATCGGGCGCGGTCATTCCGCAGATTGCTTTCATAGTGGTGGTCTTGCCCGACCCGTTAGGGCCGAGCAAGCCGACAATATCGCCCCTGTTTACCGTTAGGCTGAGATCTTTTACACCTCTGCCGTTTCGGTAAAGCTTTTTAAAATTTGTTATCTCAAGTACAGGCTGCATAACTTTCCCTCCGCTAAAATTAGTCTGCATCAACCGCGTCGTCCTCGTCGATATACATTTGATATCTTTCCTGCTGCTCTTTTTTCATCTGTTTTATTTCCTCGTCAGAGAACCGTTCTATTTCGGTGCTTCCGTAGTCATAGAGGTCAAAGTCCGCGTTAAGATTCATCACGTGTTCGCCTCCGCTTGTGTCATAGCCGATGAAGTTAAAGCTGCCCCTGATTTTTGTCGGGTTACCGTCCTTGTCAATTGTCATAAGAAAGCTTGCGTCCTTGATATACGGTTCACCCGAGCCTATAAACTTACTCATCTGTTTATCCATCTCGTTGGTCGCTTCGGTGTCGAGATTCTCGTTGTAGCTTTTTTGAATAAGCGACGCCATCAGCGAAATTCCCGAGTTCACATATGACGGCATCTGGTCTCTTGAAAGCGTCATCGAATATGTCCTGACTCCGTCCTCATTGGAAACGGGGACGAGGTTGTTTTTCAGGTCGCCGACCAGAACGTCGCCTATCGATTCGGCAAAGCCGATAAACTTACTCGTTGAGATGTCGTCTGTGCCGAATATTTGATCGCCGAGGTTTTTTTCGTTTCCGTAATATTCGGGGTCTCTTTCATGAATAAACGAGTCACTGTTCTGAAATTTTCCTATAGCATAGTTATCCTGATACTGAGCGAGATGCCAATAGCTTTCACCGCCGTTTACCGAGTTATCCTCGGTTGTGGTTTCCGAGCGGTATGACGGGTTTCCGCCGAGGTTGAACTTATTGGTTGTATACCAATTGTAGAGGTCGCTTCCGTCAACCGTTGCCCTTGCGGTAATATCAATCGAAAGGTTATCCGCATATAAAATCTTTTTAAGCGAGTCCTTACAGGTGGTATAGCCGCTTGCGCTGTCATAGTTTGCAAAAACCGCGCCGGTTAAAAGAATGACGCCGACGCCGAGACTGATTACCGCTTTTAAACGTTTATTTGATTTTTTATTCATATAGAATCACTCCTGTTTTGATTGAGTTCAGACAACCGCTGCCGACAGCAAAATAAACCTTTATTGTCTGACTGTAATTATATTATAAATCGGGGTTATTGAAAGTTCTTTAAGTACAAATAAACATTTTATAAATATTTTGTGTTAGAATGTTTACAGTTAAGAGGTTGTGCAGTATCAGTCGGTTAGATATTCCTTGAACTTTTTCAATGCGGAAAAGCGGTGGCTGAGCGCATTCTTGATGTGCGGTTCAAGCTCGGCCATCGTCTTGTCATAACGCTCTACATAAAATACCGGGTCATAGCCGAAGCCGCCGTTTCCCATAGGCTTTAGGCTGATAAAGCCGTCACACTCGCCGCGGAAGGTCACGGTTTTCTCGCCCGGCCTTGAAAAAGCAATAACGCATACGAACCTTGCACCGCGCTTGTCAAATGTCACGCCGTTCAATGCCGTCATAAGCTTTTCTATATTTTCTTGGTCTGTGGCGTGTTCGCCGGCATAACGCGCGGTGTATACGCCCGGCGCACCGCCGAGAAAGTCGACGCAGAGTCCGCTGTCGTCCGCTATGGTGGGTTTTCCCGTTGCACGCATTATTGTTTCGGCTTTTTTAACGGCGTTTTCCTCGAAGGTCGTTCCGTCCTCAACAACGGATATATCGCCTGCGCCGGCTTCGGTCTGGGTGATGACGTCAAAGCCGCCGCCCAGAATTGTTTTGATTTCGTCAGCCTTATGTTTGTTTTTGCTTGCAAGTACAAATGTGTTCATTTTTATAATCCTTTCTCAATTTAATGCTCTTCAATTTATTTTATTGTATTTCTGTATGGTTAAATATGCGTCAGTCGGCTTTTCCGCAGGAAACACCGAACGGACAGTATTCGCACGCGTCATATTTGAATTTCTTCACGTATGGCTCCGCCTTGATATTTCCGTCATATATTTCAAGCGCCGAGGCAAGAATTTTCTCATTCGCGGCATTGATTCTCTCTTCAAGCTCCTTCGGCGAGACGAGTGATGAAGTTCCCTTCGGAATATATTTTTCGCCGTTCTCGCCGCCCTTGCTGTAGCCGGCAACAACAAGCGAGTCGCTGTTCAGCCAGCCGCCGAAGGAAACCTCATCGCTTATAAGCTTCTCAACCTCGCCGTCTGAGCCGCTTTTTAAGTCATCGGCGTTTATAATCGGATCGGTCATCTGCATATAAAGCATGGCCGCCGGGCTTGCTTTCATTCTCTTACAGATTATATCCGAGTACAGAAGCGGCTGGAATTTGACCCCTGCTTTCGCAAGCTCCGCGTCAAGCTCGGTCTTTGATGATTTATAGTCGATTATGCTTATATAATTTTTCCCGTCTATTACGGCTGAATCGGCACGGTCAATCTGACCGCGCAGAACCGCGAATTCGCTTCCGTTATCATCTTTAAGCGACAGAGCCGGAAGGTCGCCGCCGGTTTTGATTGTCAGCTCATTACCGAGAGGACGGAACATACTCGAACGATAGAACTTGACCGTTTCCCACGCGGTTCGGGCAGTTATGCCCTGCATACGGGTGACTATATATTTATAGTAGGATGAGCCTTGATACAAAAGCTGTTCCTTTTCCTGTGCAATATCCTTCACTATATCATATATGCGGCTGAAACAGTTCTCACGGGTAATCGCGAAATAGTCGCCGCCCGACCTCGCTATATCCGAAAAGTACCGATATAGAGCGTTGTGCTGAATCGAGCCCATACTCTGTGACTTTATGCCTGCCTTGTCGCGCTCTTTAGCGAGCAAGCCGTACTGCATAAAATACGCAAAGGCACAGGAGTTGTAGTTTTCAAGCCTGGTTGCGCTAAGCATAAGAGTGTCGCCGTAGATGGCGCGGACGCTCTTCCGCGTGAGCTTTTCGGGGATAGGAGAGGACAATCTTTCGATTATGTCGTCAAGCTCTTTTTTGTATTCCTTATCTTCCGAAAAATATTCGTATAAAACCTTTCCTATAGAAGGGAGCGCGCCGAGGCTACCCTTTGATTTCGCAAGCATAGAGCACAGTATGTCAAATGCCGCACGCCTCCCCTCAATTCCGAGAAGCGGGTCGCCGCCCGAATCGGGGGCTTCGGTTTCTATTTTGTCAAACACGCGGTCGGTTATTCTTTTTATTATGGGTGACGGCGAAAGCATACCTCCGTCATTATCCGCCGACGAATAAAACAGGTATAATTGTTCCGACGCGGCGGTCAGTGTCGAATAGATAAGAAGCTGTTCTTCGGAAAGCTTTGCGTCAAGCACCGGTGCAAGCTGAACACCGAGGTTTTTGAGCTGTAACCTCTCTGAGTCGGAAATAAGTCCCTCAGAGGTATGCGCCCTCGGGAAAACCCCGTCATTCATTCCGAGAACAATGACAATCGGCGTGTTTTCGTTTCTGAAACGGTCTATCTGGCTGAACACAACGCCGCCTTGCGTCTGTGGGGTCAGTCCGACCGTTATCCCTCCGCAAGAGCTTTTAAACAAATCATAAAAGTCCTGCCACGTTATATTTTCATTGTCCATGAGAGCCGAAATCTGAGCCAGAACCGAGATTACACTATTCCACACCTGTCTGTATTCGTCCGCAAGGTACGGCATATCCGCCTGTCTGAAATCTTCACAGATTGACTTAATCCTATCGGACAGCTTGAATTTTTCAAGAGCCTTTAAAATTACATCACAAATCTGACCGGCGGTTTTTCTTCCGCTCAGATTCTTTATAAGATATTGCGGAAGAGCGCAAAGCGCCGCACGCGTTGAGTTTATCTCGTCAATATTATAGCCGTCCGGCGAGTATTCCCATACATCCTTGTTCCAATCCGCGTAGGACGGGGCGACCGCAAGGAGATAGTTCTCAAAGGTGTCTGTACAGTAATCGGGAACATCAAGGATTCCGGCACGGGCGATTGTCATAACTCTGTCATATGAATAGCCGTAAGCGGCGATTTCAAGTGCGGCGCACAGCATTGAGGGCAGAGGTTTTGTAAGAATACTCCTGCGTGTGTCAAGGAAGATGTCGATTCCGCGGCTTGAAAAGATTGCCGGCATAATTCGGTTGTATGCGTTTGTGTCGCGTGCCAGAATGAGAAAGTCGGAAAAACGTCGGTTTTCCGTGCGGCAGAGCCGAATAATCAGGTCGGCGGCCGCCTCGGCCTCGCGATAGGTGTTGGTCAGCTTGAAGATATGTATGTTTTCGGGGCGCTTGCCGTACGGCTTCGGGCGGCCCGAAAAATAATTCAATCTCAGATGCGCCAAGTCAGATTCCGTATCAGAGCTTAAGACGCTTATCGGTTCGGATACCTCTGTGCCGAGGTCATTCGCCAGCTCAACAAGCTGGCGGCAGGTCGCCGCAATCGGTTCAAATAAGGATGATGGGCGGTCAATACTGTCACAAGACATTGCCGCGGTGACGTCCATAAGCTTCATAAGTTCGCCGATGGCGGTATATTCAACAGGGGTGAAGGAACGAAAATGCAGAATAAACAAGTGACCCCGAAGAAAGTCACAACTGCTGAGCTTAGGACAGATTAAGGTCAGATTATCCTCTGCGTCGGCGGTCTGTTCGTTCATATATCCGTTAAAGGTGTCAAGGATAAGCGAAATATCTTCAAGCTTTGAGGAAAGCTCATCGTTATCCGTGCCTTGTGCCGCGGCGGTCAGAAGCTCGGAGGATACGCCATAGCGCTTGAATTCCGAGATGAGCTCAACCAAGTCGGAGGAAAATCCGCGCCTTTGCATTGCCGCGCCCAAGTATCGCATCTTTTTTCGGAGGGCGCGGATGGTTCTTGCGGCAATTATCTGCCTGCCTGCTCCGTCAACATATTTCAGCCTGAGCGGACCGAGCTTTGAAAGCACGAGATTGCACAGCCGCGAGAAGGTTATGACCTTTATTCTCGCCTGTGCGGTTATGCCAAAGTCGCGGATGACCGATTTTTCCGCCGAAAGCGAAAACTGTTCCGGCACCAAAATCCATACGGTGCCGGCGGCTGAACTGATTTTATTTTTTATGTATATATCCTTGTCGGCGCTGTCGGAGCCGTAGATTATGTTCAGCATATATACCTCCTGTAATTAAAATGTTGCGCAGGCCGACCGATAAATTGATAAAACAGAGAATCAAAAAATCAGTCTGCCGGCGCAACGCGAATTGTTATTTTATAAGCATTGAAATATATCCCTGTGCCCATACAATCAGAATTATGAGCGGAAGAACATATTTAATATATATCCTCAGGCATTTAGGGAAGGTAATTCCCTTTTCGCCCGTATTAACCTCTTTGATAAAATTGCTCCAGCCCCAGCCGTGCTTGTTGTAGGTACAGAAGATTACATAAAAGAACGAACCGAGGGGAAGAACATTGTTGCTTATAATAAAGTCCTCTATGTCCATAAGCGACTTTCCGCCGAGCTGAATAAATGACCAAAGGCTGTTCCCGAGTACGGCGGGAAGGGCGAGAACAAATACCAGGCATATATTAATGAGAGCGATTTTGCGGCGATTAAGCGGAGTAAGCTCAATCCAGAATGACATAATATTCTCAAAAACGCCTATAACTGTTGAAAATGACGCGAAAATCATAAATAAGAAGAAAAGCGTTCCTATTATTCTTCCGCCGGGCATAGTGTTAAAGATACTCGACAGAGTGGTAAAGAGAAAGCTTGCGCCCACGTTTCCGGCGTCCGCCGTTACACCGTTGTTATAGGTGAAGCACGCGGGAAAGATGATGAGACCCGACATAATCGCGACAAGGGTATCGAGCGAAACAATCGTTATGGATTCGCCGAGAAGCTTGTGGTCGTTGCCGATATAGCTTCCGAAGATAGCTATTGAACCCATACCTATCGAGAGGGTAAAGAAAGCCTGGCCCATCGCCGATGAGATAACCGTCCATACGCCCGCCTCCTTGAAGTGCTCAAGCGACGGAACAAGATAAAACTTTAATCCTTCGGCCGCGTTTGAAAGCGTACAACAGTATATCGCAAGGCCGAGCATAAGTATAAAGAGTGCAATCATCATAACCTTTGTGATACGTTCCACACCGTTTTGAAGGCCAAGAGAGCATATCCCGAAGCAGATGAGAATTACACCGAGCGTCGATACGATGTTAAGACCCGTATTTGTGACTGTCGCACCGAAGTAGGCGGGAAGCTCTGCGTTCGGAATCGTCAGAATCGAACCCGACAGATATTTAAAGAAGTAAATCAGCATCCAGCCGGATATTACCGTATAAAACATCATAAGAAGATAGTTTCCGCCGATTCCGAGGTATTTCATAAAATGCCACTTCTGACCGGGCTTTTCAAGAACCTCAAACGATGACGCGATGCTTCTTTTGCTTGCTCTTCCGACGGTTAGCTCGGCCGTCATAGCCGGAATACCGAGAAGTATCAAAAATAAAATATAAATCAGTACGAATACGGCGCCGCCGTATGCACCGGTGGTAATCGGAAAACGATAGACGTTTCCGAGGCCGATTGCACAGCCGGCCGATATAAGTATAAAGCCCAGTCTTGAGCCGAATTTTTCTCTCTCCATTTTAAACTCCTTAATCTCTCGTTTTGTTATTCTTTTTCATTATTTTCTTCTTGTTTTTCGTCCGGGCGGCAAACAACCTTAACCTCATCTATACGATGATTGTCAACCTTAGCAACAGTTATCGTCATATTCTCATAATCAAAGCTTTCGCCTTTTTCCGGAACTTTTTCAAGCTTTTCCATCACCCAGCCGCTGAGCGAGGTGCTGTCGGACTCGGCATCAATCGAGAAGTATTCACAGAAGTCATCAAAGTCCATGTGTCCGCTGACGAGATATGTGTCCTTTCCGCACTTTCTGACGGGTTCGATGACCTCATCGTGTTCATCCCAAATTTCACCGACAATTTCTTCGAGAATATCTTCCATTGTGACAATACCATAGGTTCCGCCGTATTCGTCCAGAACAACAGCAAGGTGCGACTTGCTCTTCTGAAGCTTTTGAAGCATCTCGTTAATTTTTTCATTGCGAAGGACAAAAATAACCGGAGTTATTATATCCTCGACGCGTTTATCGGTGATACCCTTCGATGTATAAAAATCCTTGATGTGGATTGCGCCGACAATGTTGTCGATGTTCTCGCTGTATACCAGGATACGTGAAAACTTTGAGGTAGAAAAAACTTCAGCAATTTCGCTTTTGCTTGCCTCAATCGAAACGGCCTCGAGGTCAACGCGGTGAGTGAGGATATCCTCCGCTTCTATCCCGGTGAACTCAATAACGTTCTTTAAAAGCTCGCCCTCATTCTCATCGATTGCGCCGTCCTGCTGAACTTCGTCAACCAACAGACGAAGCTCCTCCTGAGACATTTTTGTTTCGGAATCCAGATGGAACAGCTTTGCGAGAAGACTCTTCCATGCCGAAAACAAAATATTGACCGGTGTAAGAACAATGATTAAAAGCTTTAGAAACGGCGCCGAAAATATTGCAAATTGTTCAGGACAATCCTTGGCTATACTCTTCGGCGAAATTTCGCCGAAAATCAAAACCAATATCGTGATAATAATGGTAGAGTACGTCGCGCCCGCGTCGCCGTAAAGCTTGACGAACAAGACGGTTCCGAGTGAAGCGAGCGAAATATTGACAATGTTGTTTCCGACCAGAACGGTGGATATGAGCTTGTCGTAGTTTTCGGATAAAGCAAGCGCACTGCCCGCCCTTTTGTTTCCGTTCTCGGCAAGCATACGTAATCGTGTTTTGTTAAGTGACGAATAAGCTGTCTCAGTGGCGGAAAAGTATGCTGAAAGAGCAACAAGTATAAACATCGCCACAAGGTAAGAAATATAATTTTCCATTAAAATATACCATCTCCGTTATATTATTTCTTTTCGTTTGAAAAAATATCCGCTAAATACGCAAAAAGACACATTCGCTCTGCAAACAGAACGTGCAGCGCAAATATGCCGTCATCAAAGAAAAGGGTATATTAAACTTATTACCGTTTGTGTCACTATCGTCAGAATCCATTTTCTTTTCTCCTCTCGGCATAAATATACCTATATGATAACATAAATCTTAAAAAATGTCAATCAATAGTTTGTGTTCGATTATAACAATCCGGTAACAAAACGGTAAAAAACAGCAAAGGCCAAAAAACGCCGTTCGACTGTCCGAGATAAGACAAGCCAAGCGGCGCTTTTGCGCAAAAATATGTTATTTTTGGTCAAGGTTTTGGTTAGCGGTATGCTCAACATAGAAGGTGACCAGCTCTTCTAAGATTTCATCTCTCTCAAGACGGCGAATCAGGCTTCGCGCGCTGTTGTGAGATGTGATATAAGAAGGATCGCCCGACAGAATGTATCCGACAATCTGGTTTATGGGGTTATAACCCTTTTCTTTTAAGGCATTATGAACCCTTATCAGAATTTCACGAGGCTCCATCGGTTTTTCGGCCTTTACATCGAACTTTACCGTGTTCCCGAAATCATTGTTTTTATTAAAATCCATATGCTTTTCACCAATGCCTTTCTTTTTGATTTATCTGTAAATAAAGCCTAAAGCGCCGCTATCTAAGCTGTGCGCCGAGTTTTTCTTCAAGCTCTTTGAGTATTTTGTCGGTAACGGGGTTTACGTCATCATCCGCCAGCGTCTTGTCGGAGCCTCTGAATGTAATCGAGAAAGCAACGCTCTTCTTTCCGTGACCTACCTGTATGCCCTCATATATATCGAACAGCTTATAGTCTTCGATTATTCCGGATTTTTGAGCCTTGATAATCTTGACGATTTCGCCGACCTCGACATCCTTGTTGACCGTAACGGCTATATCGCGGGTTACCGCCGGGAACTTAGGAAGCGGCTTATAATGCTTGCTCATATCGAATAATTCGGCAATAACCTCAAAATCGATAAACGCGGCGAAAACCTCTGCGTCAATCTTAAAGTTTGTGCATACAGCCGGATGAATCTGACCTATTATGCCGAGATTCTTCCCCTTAGCCGAAACGCTTGCACAGCGTCCGCCATGGAATGTGGGGTTATCCCTGCAAGCGGTAAACTCATAATCGTGTATGCCCACTGTATCGAGCAGGTTCTCAACGATGCCTTTAACATCATAGAAATCATATTCGCCATACATCCCGACAGCAATCGTTTTTGTCTCATCGGGAAGAGGTTCGCCCTCGACCGGGGTGAAAACCGTTCCTATTTCAAATACGGCCGCCTGAGGATTCCTGCGTGTATAGTTAGTGCGGAGAATCTTCATAACGGATGAAGTCATATCGGTTCTCATAACGCTATTTTCTTCACCGAGAGGGTTGGTTATGCGTACAAAATTATTCCTGCTGTCGTCTGCGGGAATTCGCACCATAGCGTTTTCCTTAGGGTCGATAAACGAATAGGTTATTATTTCATAAAGACCCGATTCCGAAAGCTCGGTACGAACGGTATCTTCAAGCTTCTGAAGAGGCGTCTTTCCTCCGGCAACCATCTCACCGCGCATAAGCGTGGTCGGAATCTTTTCATAGCCATAGATTCTCGCGACTTCTTCGGCTATGTCCGCCATGCCTTCAATATCGGCTCTGAATGTCGGAATGTGAATGTGACCGCCGTCGACCTGAAATTCAAGACGCGCAAGCATTTCAATCATATCCGCTTCAGAGATTTCCATACCCAGGAATTTATTCATCTTTTCAGGCTCAAACGGAAGAACCTTTGCACGTTTTTTGTTGGGATATTCGTCTATTACGCCTCCGACAACCTCACCCGCGCCAAGCTCGTTCATAAGCTCGCAGGCACGGTTGATTGCATTCAAACAATTTTCGGTGTCAAGACCTTTTTCAAAAAGCGCCGAGGCGTCAGTTCTCATACCGAGAGCCTTCGCACCCTTTCTGACAGCCGCCGCATTAAATGTCGCCGACTCAAACAGAACCGTGGTCGTTGCGTCACAGACCTCGGAATTCGCTCCGCCCATAACGCCGGCAACGCCGATAGCGCGCTTTTCATCGGCAATGACAATCATAGACGAATTCAGCGTTCTCGGCTGATCGTCGAGGGTTTCGAGCTTTTCGTTATCTTCTGCATTTCTTACAATTATTTTTCTGCCCTCAACATGGTCAAGATCATATGCGTGCATAGGCTGACCGTATTCAAGCATAATATAGTTTGTTATATCAACAACGTTATTGATTGCGCGGATTCCGCAAGCCTTAAGCCTTCTCTGCATCCATTCCGGCGAGGGTGCAATCTTAACATTTTTTACAACCCTTCCCACATAGCGGCTGCACAGGTCGGTGTTTTTAATCTCGACCGAAGCATAGTCCGCCGCGTTTTCGGAATTTTCCTTAACCACGGGTGTGTGAACCTTAAAAGGGCGGTTAAATGTTGCCGCTGTTTCGCGCGCAAGGCCGATAATGCTCATACAGTCGGGGCGGTTTGAAGTAATTTCAAATTCCGCAATATTCTCGTCAAGACCGAGAACCTTAACAATATCCTCGCCGACAGGTGTGTCGTCCGGAAGAATAAGTATTCCGGTCGCTCTCTCCTCCGAGATACCGAGCTCATCGGTAGAACACATCATACCGAAGCTTTCAACACCGCGGAGCTTTCCCTTTGTAATTTTAACTCCGCCGGGAAGCGTGCTTTTGTGCTTTGCGACAGGAACAACCGCACCTTCAAAAACGTTCTTTGCGCCGGTAACAATCTGAATCGGTGCGTCCTCGCCGACATCAACCTGACACACAACAAGCTTGTCCGCATCAGGGTGTTTTTCTATTTTGAGTATCTTTCCGACAACGACATTTTTAAATTCGGAGGCGGCGTTTTCGATACCCTCCACGATTGAGCCGGACATCGTCATTTTGTGCATATACTCCGAAGGCTCGATGCCGTCGATATTCATATAATCTTTAAGCCAAGATAATGGTAATTTCATTTGTTTAACCCTCCTATTCCTTAAAACTGACTGAGAAAACGAACGTCGTTCTCATAGTACAAACGCATATCGGTAACGTCATAGCGGAACTGGGTTACACGCTCGAGACCGATTCCGAAAGCGAATCCCGAATAAACATCGGGGTCAATACCACAGTTTTTGAGAACCTTAGGGTGAACCATACCACAGCCGAGAATTTCTATCCAGCCTTCGCCCTTGCAGATACGACAGCCTTCGCCGCCGCAGTTAAAGCACGAGATGTCGACCTCGGCGCTCGGTTCGGTGAACGGAAAGTGATGCGGACGGAAGCGCAGACGGGTATTCTCGCCGTACAGCTTCTTTGCGAAAAGCTCAAGAGTACCCTTGAGATCCGCCATTGTGATTCCTTTATCGATAACCAAACCCTCAACCTGGTGGAAGACGGGCGAATGTGTTGCGTCAACCGCGTCACTTCTGTAAACACGCCCCGGAGATATAATCCTGATAGGCGGCTTTTGTTTTTCCATTGTTCTGACCTGAACGGGTGATGTCTGGGTTCTTAAAACAACGTTGTCATTTATATAAAAGGTATCCTGTGTGTCTCTCGCCGGGTGATCCTTCGGAATATTGAGCGCCTCAAAGTTATAATAGTCAAGCTCAACCTCAGGGCCGTCAACGATAGAAAAGCCCATTCCGATAAATATATCCTTGAGGTCGTCAAGGACGGAGGTCAGCGGGTGCTTCCCGCCTTTTTTCGGACGGTTTCCGGGAATTGTAACATCGATGGTCTCGTCCTTTATCCTCTGTTCCTCAGCAGCAGCAAGAAGCTTTTCTTTTTGTTCATCAAGAGCGGTACCGATAAAATCCCGTACCTCGTTAGCGAGCTGACCGATTTTCGGGCGTTCTTCGGGTGAAAGCGCACCCATCCCCTTCATAACGGCGGTAAGCTCACCCTTTTTGCCCAAGAACTTAACGCGAAGCTCTTCAAGGGTATCAAGCGTTTTGGCGGAACCCAATGCTTCTTCCGCCATAGATTTTATCTTTGCCAATTTTTCTTTCATAGGTAAAATCATCCCTTATTATATTATTTCAATGATTATAATAATAACACAAAAATATTATTATTACAAGAGAATTTACAAATTATTTAAGATTTTTATAACAAAATAAGGCTTTTGCGGCGCAAAAACCTTATTTGTTGAATATTATTTCCTATAGATAAAGTCGGTTTTCGGAAGAATGTTGTTTTATTTTCCGCCGAAATTTTTGATAGAAAGGGTCTCGAGCGGGTGACCGTCCGACTTTCCGTCCATAATCACAAACTCTTCCGAATCGGCTGAATCGGCTGAACCGGCTGAATCCGATTGCTTCATAAAAGGAAGGTCAAGCGCGGAGTTCACAAGCCTTGCCATTGCTTCTCTTGTTATTGTGGTGTATATTTCGCCGTTGTCGCCGAGAAGACCGTACTGCTTGGCGGCCTTATAGTATCCGTCCGGATACCCTCCGTTTAGTTCCGCAAACTTTCCGTACCCGGTCAGGCACATCATAACCTTTATAATTTCGTTAGTGGCAACAATGCTGTCGGGTGAGAACGTTCCGTCGGCATTACCCTCCATTATTCCAACCTTATACGCGGCCGAGATGTACGGATATGCCCAATCCTCTTTTGAAACATCGGTGAAAGGCGCTTCCGCTTCCCCGGCGATAGCGCCGTCATCGGCGGCGGCCAGCTTAACCGCGATTTTTGCAAGCTCGGCGCGGGTAAGAAGCCGCATAGGCTCAAAGTTTCCGTTCTCGTCACCGACCATAATGCCAAGCTCCTTCAAGCGGTTTATTGCCGCCTGTGACTCGGGTGACGGATAGGTCGAAACAGAGGCCGAGGTTTCGTCTATATACGCGATATGAACAATATCGGTTTTCTTGTTTTCATAGTCTTTAAGAACGTTGTTGTCGATGTATATTTTTATCCACGGCTGACTTCCGTTTATAAACGAGTCCAAATCGGGGGAGAAATATTCCTTGACCGAAACGCCCGTTTCATCGTCTATCAGGAAGGTTAAATTCTCGTTTTCGGGCTTTTCACCTTCAAAATCCATATCCGATTTAAAGGTAATATCCCCGGTGCTTTCGTTTTTATGTATATCGCGGCCCTTTATCATCGTCCACGAATAATTCTCGGGATTATGGAATTTTTCCTTTTCAGCAGGGTCGGTAACGGGTCTTGCCAGAGCTGTGCCCGAAAGCATAAGCATTCCGCAAACAGCGGCCACTGTTCTTTTAAAATTCTTGTTCATAGTGATTCTCCTTCTAAATATAAATGGATTTTTAGCCGATTGTAAAAGTCTAAAAGGTAAGATTTTCACAATCAGTCTTTGTTTGTTAATTATAACATAATTTAATACAAAAAGCAATATTTTCTAATATAATGTTACCAAAATTTAATATAAGAAAAAGTTTTGAAACAATAAAACAAGGCTTTTGCGATGCTGCAAAAGCCTTGTTTTGTATTTGGTTAATCATTAATAAATACGGTGAGACCGTTTTCGTCTTCGGAATAATCCACGTTCTTTCCGAACATCTCCGATACAAAGCGGACGGGGATATACGTTCTGTCGTTTACCGTGAAGGCCGGAACGTCAAGTTCTTTCTTCTCGCCGTTTATATAGGTGTCGCGGCTTCCGATATTCATAACGATTTCAACTCCGCCGCCGTTTATGCGAACCTCTTCGGTCGCGTCATCATACGAAATACTGTCATTGTCTATACCGAACATATTTGCCATCTCGCGGAGCGGAAGGAAGGTTCTGTCCTTAACGACAACCGGCTTGTTCTCGAAAACACAGCGGGTGTTTTCGTACATTATTTTGACATCCTCCGCCGCGTTGTCAGGAATGATTCCGATAGATGCTGCGGGAAAGTCGGTGTTTGCGCTCAGCGCAAGGACGTCGATACTGTTGCTATCGGTGATTTCGGGATAGTCTATGCTATAATCATCGGGGAGCGGAGATATGCTTCCATCAAGCGTAATATTGAGCTTTGCGCCGAAGCGTTCGCGGTCAAGCAAGGAAAGCGTCGGGTCGTTCGGGTTTAAAATCTTCGCTATATCATAGAAATTTGTATCGAAGTTGATTTCAGAGCGGAACTCTGAGAGCTTTCCGTCTGTTTTAACGCTCAGCACAATGGCTTTGTCCGAGTTAAAAAGGTGAACATCGTCGCGGTTCATCCAATCGATAAGCGTTTCGCTTGCGAAATTTTTGACCGATTCCTCATCCATAAGCTCTGTCAGCTTTCCGACATAGGCGGAAGCCAGCTTTTTAAGCTGTGTCTCAGAGAGTGTGAGGGTATAGGTACCGTTCGAATAAACGGGTTTAACCCCATCCATAGTGGACAGTATTTTGTTGCGGGAAGACTGAGAAGTTTTCTGAAGCATCTCAGAAAGCGTTTTTCCGCTGTATGACTTGAGGATTGGTATAAGCTCCATCATCAGGTCTTTATAGCCGGGGACTTTACTGTAGTCAAAGTATAGATACTTGTCGCTGACTGCATTCCCCATGCCGCTGTCGAGAGCTTTTAATATAAGAATATATTTAAAATCTTCTTCGTTATCCATATTGAGGTCAAGCCACAAATCAAATGATGATGACGGAACGGTCTTTTCGTCTGCGGAATTTAAAGTTATTTTGCCGTCCGCCTGAGCCTTTGTCTGCTCTGCGTTTGAGAGAACATTCATATCATAATCGAGTGAGCTTCCGAGCAGGGATGACAGACCGTTTGATTCAAGGTATTGGCCTTCGCCGTCAACCTTAACGGTCATTTTTATATTTGCGTTGCCTTCATATCGGCACGCCGCAGCAAAGTCGTCCCAAACAGGGTCATAAGCGCTGACCGAGACACAGCCGAGAATCATTATAAGTGTAAGTAAAACAGCCGAGATTCGTTTCATAGATAACACCTCATTTAGTTTATTTTAAGAAAAGAGAGCCGTACAGATACGACTCTCTTGTACTTATCTATATTAAACCATAAATTATTAAAAATTGCAATAGGATTGCAGCAGAAATTTTTTAATTTTTCTTGTGAGCGTTAGCTTTTGCACGAAGCTGGTTATTAAGAATCCTTTTTCTGAGACGAAGACTTTCGGGTGTGACCTCTAAAAGCTCATCGTCAGCTAAGAATTCCAGACAGCCTTCAAGGCTCAGTATCTGCGGGGGAATAAGACGAAGCGCGTCGTCACTTCCCGAAGCACGGGTGTTGGTGAGCTGTTTCTTCTTGCAGACATTTACGTTTATATCCTCGCCCTTAGGTGACCAGCCGACAATCATTCCTTCGTATACCTGGGTTCCCGGGGTGATAAACATTGTTCCTCTGTCTTGAACCTTAAATATTCCATAGCCAACCGCTTCGCCGGTGTCGAATGAAACAAGCGACCCCGTGTGGCGGCGTGTGATTTCGCCCTTGAACGGCTGATAGCTGTCGAATATCGAGTTCATAATCCCCTCACCTCTGGTATCGGTAAGAAAATCGTTTCTGTAACCGAGAAGACCTCGCGCCGGAATCAGATATTCAAGCTTCATACGCTCGCCCTGCGGCTCCATTTGAACAAGCTCGCCCTTGCGTTCGCCCATTTTTTCCATTACTGCGCCCATTGAGGTCTCGGGAACGTCGATGAGCAGGCGCTCTACCGGTTCGCAAAGCTGCCCGTCGATTTCTTTATAGAGAACCTTCGGTGTGCTGACCGAGAACTCATAGCCCTCGCGGCGCATTGTCTCAATCAGAATCGAGATATGCATTTCACCCCTGCCGGCAACGCGGAAGCTGTCGGTGGTTTCGCCGTCCTCGACACGAAGCGAAACATCCTTGAGCATTTCCTTCATAAGACGGTCGCGAAGCTGACGCGAGGTAACGAACTTACCCTCTCTTCCGGCGAACGGACTGTCATTGACCGAGAAGGTCATCTCAATCGTCGGCTCGCTTATCTTTACAAACGGAAGAGGCTCGGGGGCGTCAACCGCGGTAATGGTGTCGCCGATTGTGATGTCCGTAACGCCCGAGAAGCATACGATGTCGCCTACCATTGCGCTGTCAACCTGGGTCTTTCCGAGACCGTCAATCTGATAGAGGTTTACCACCTTTGACTTATACGGCTCGTGCTTTTGGTGATAGTCACAAACCATAATGTCGCTGTTCTTGTTAAGAACGCCGCGCTCTATCCTGCCTATTGCGATTCTTCCCACATAGTCGTTATAATCTATTGAAGATACAAGCATCTGAAGCGGGCCTTTTTCGTCGCCCTCGGGCGCCGGAATATAATCCTTGATTGTTTCAAAAAGCACGGTTAAATCCTTGCCCGGATGATAGGGCGAAAGCGAAGCTGTTCCCTCTCTTCCCGAACAGAAGATAATCGGGCTTTCGAGCTGATCCTCGTTTGCGTCAAGCTCAATAAGCAAGTCTAAAATTTCATCGGGTATGTCATCGAGGCGCGCGTCCGGCCTGTCAATCTTGTTGACAACGATAATTACGCGGTGCTTCATCTCAAGAGCCTTCTGAAGAACAAATCTCGTCTGAGGCATGGGACCCTCTGCGGCGTCGATTAACAGAATAACGCCGTTTACCATTTTGAGAATACGCTCTACCTCGCCGCTGAAGTCGGCATGTCCGGGCGTATCGATGATGTTCATTTTGATGTCTTTGTAATATACAGAGGTATTTTTAGCAAGAATTGTGATACCTCTTTCTCTTTCGAGGTCATTGTTATCCATAACTCTTTCTTCAACGACCTGGTTTTCGCGGTATACGCCGCCTTGTTTCAGCATCTCGTCAACCAGCGTGGTCTTTCCGTGGTCAACGTGTGCGATGATTGCAATATTTCTTAAATCTTCTCTTTTCATCTATTATAACCCCAATCTATATTATCAAACCTTTGAAGTATAACACAAATTACGTATTTTGTAAACAGCAATATGACTAAATTCAAGAATTTCTTTGAAAATTTTGTCGTTATTTTCGGAAATCTACATTATACATAGGTTATGCGCATATAAATATATCAATCGATTTTAAAAATAATTGATTTGTAAGGTGTTCGTAACTTTTGTGCAACATTACAAAATATGTTGCGTATTTACGTTGATTATGACAAGGGTTAAAGGCAATCATAATACACAAAATTACCTCTGAAACCCTTGTTTTATCGGTAGATTATACAAACTTGCATTTAATTTATAAAATGTTTATAATTTATTTATATATTATTTATGTATTCGGTATATAAATGTTATGGTAATCAGTTAAGATTGAAAATAAGAAATATACATATGTCAGAGTCAAAGGAGATTCGTTATGAAAGCAATTATATTTTTTAATTGTGTAATTTCTGTGATTTTTACCCTATGCTACGCATACCAGTTTTTCTATATATTTGTAGGGTTATTAAAGAAACCGAAAAAGTTTTCGGCCAA
The DNA here is from genome assembly GCA_902797885.1 of uncultured Ruminococcus sp. Classification (GTDB taxonomy): domain Bacteria; phylum Bacillota; class Clostridia; order Monoglobales; family Monoglobaceae; genus UMGS1820. Next base: position 13,817 of record CADBUP010000154.1, on the reverse strand, counting down.
GAAACAGCATCGGTTTGCGGTGGTTGTTTCGGCGAGAAATGAGAGCAGCGTTATAGGTAACCTGATTTCAAGCATACGAAATCAGAACTATCCGCAGGAGCTTGTGGATATATTTATTATAGCCGATAACTGTACGGATAATACGGCTGAGATTGCTCGTTCGGCCGGCGCGATAGTTTATGAGCGTTTTAATAAAGAGCAGGTAGGCAAGGGCTATGCGCTTGACTGGATGTTTAATATTATTGAGTCAGAATACGCCGACAGGAACTATGAAGGCTACATAATATTTGACGCCGATAATGTTCTTGACCCGAATTATATAGCCGAGATGAATAAGGTGTTTGACAACGGCTATCGTATCATCACCAGCTATCGTAACTCAAAGAATTATGATACAAACTGGATTACGGCGGGATATTCGCTTTGGTTCCTGCGCGAGGCTAGGTACCTCAACAACGCGAGAATGCAGCTCGGTACAAGCTGTGCAATCTCGGGTACGGGATTTTTGGTAAGCGCCGATGTTATCCGTGAAAATAACGGCTGGATTCATCATCTTCTCACCGAGGATATAGAGTTCACAACAGACAGTATTATACACGGCGAGAAAATCGGCTACTGTGCGGATGCAATTTTATATGATGAACAGCCGACTAAGTTCAGCCAGTCATATACACAGAGACTCAGATGGGCAAAGGGTTTTTATCAGGTATTTCGTAACTACGGAGGAAAGCTGATTAAAGGAATCTTTAAAGGAAGCTTTTCATGCTTTGATATGCTGATGACGATAATGCCCGCGATGCTTCTTACCCTTATCAGTATCGCGATAAACATTATTGCTATACCGATCGGAATAATAAATCATTCCAATGATCTTATGACGCTTGTTTCGATACTTGTAAAGACCGTGGCTAACTTCTACGGAATGTTCTTCCTGCTCGGCTTAATCACCACGATTACCGAGGCGGATCAGATTCATTGCAGTAAGCCGAAGAGAGTGCTTTACTTGTTCACTTTCCCGCTGTTTATGCTGACATACGTTCCGATTGCGATTGTCGCGCTCTTCCGCAAGATCGAGTGGAAGCCGATTAATCACTCGGTATCAAAGTCTCTTACGGAAATCTGCGGCGAGAAGGCTCAGATATAACTTCAGATTAACATTACGGCGAAGCGGAATTTTCCGCTTCGCTTTATTTTATAAAAAATTTTGAAAAAAATTTAAAAAAATTTGAAAAAACCTCTTGACAAATAAAAAAAACGTGCTATAATGTAGTTAAAGGTCAAGGAAAGTCAAAGTCAAATACAGAAGCTTGACCAAGAAAAAAGAAGGTGAACATCGGATGAAACTTACAAGTCTGATTGAAGATTTTATAAAAGAGATGATGGCGGAAGAAGATGGAACAATAGAACTGAAGCGGAATGAGCTGGCGAGCAGGTTTGGCTGTGTCCCGTCGCAGATTAATTACGTCATATCGACAAGGTTTTCACCCGAGAGAGGTTACGTTGTCGAAAGCAGGCGAGGCGGCGGCGGTTATATAAAGATTCAGCGGGTTATGCCAAAGCCGGGAAATCAAATGATGCACGTTGTCAACGCTATCGGCGATTACGTTTCGTATTCCGATGCAGCGGCAATAGTCAGAAATTGTTATGATTATGATTTAATTACCGAAAAAGAGGCAAGGATAATATTGGCGGCTATTACAGAGAAGTCAATAGCGATAGGACAGCCTCAGCAGGACGCGCTTCGCGCAAGGATGCTTAAAAACATTCTTGTTGCGATTGCATAAAAAGGAGTGAAGATATTATGAAATGTGAAAAATGTAACAAGAGAGAAGCAACAACACATCTTACCAAGATAGTAAACGGATATAAGGAAGAACATCACCTCTGTAGTGAGTGCGCGGCGAATTCGCCCGAATATAAACAGATGGAATCAAGTATGAACTTCGGAATCGGCGATTTCCTGACGGGAATGTTCAGCAGTCCGAAGAAACAGCCGACAATCGGCGGCGACATTGAAAGCGGTGTTTGCCCGACCTGCGGAATGCCATATTCCGAATTTTTAAGCACAGGAAAGTTAGGCTGCGGCGATTGCTACGGCACATTCCGAAACAGGCTTGAAAGGCCGCTCAGACAGATTCACGGAACGGCCGAGCATATCGGTAAGGCTCCGGTCAGAGGCGGCGGTGAGGTTATGCTTGATAAGAAAATTACCAAGCTTGAGTCAGAGCTTAACGCGGCGGTCTTAAAACAGGATTTCGAAACGGCGGCAAGGCTCAGAGATGAGATAAAAGACTTGAAGAATAACACGAAGGAGGCATAATTATGTGGTATACCGAAAGCGGTAATGAAGGCGATGTGGTTTTGTCAAGCCGCATAAGGCTTGCGAGAAACATAAAAGGAATTCCGTTTCCGCGGAGAGCGGACGCCGAACAGCAGAACAAGGTTATAGAGCTTTGTAAGGCCGCGGCGAAAAAAGGCGGAATAAAGCTGAACTATATTGATATAAATTCAATGAAGGATTATGAGAAGCAGGCAATCGCCGAGTGCCATCTCATCAGTCCTCAGATGATGGATGACAGCGTGAAACGCGGTGTTTTCCTCAGCGATGACAGTTCAGTCAGCGTGCTGGTAAACGAAGAAGACCACCTTCGTATCCAATGCATGGAGCCGGGCTTTAATGTGCAAAAGTGCTTTAGAGCCGCCAATGAGGTGGATGATGACTTCGAGAAAAGCCTGGACTTTGCGTTTGACAGCAAGTTCGGTTATCTCACATGTTGCCCGACCAACATCGGCACCGGTATGAGAGCGTCGGTGATGGTTCATCTTCCCGCGCTGACGATGAGCGGAAGCATAAACAGTATTATAGATTCGCTCGGTCAGCTCGGCATGACTGTAAGGGGAATCTTCGGCGAGGGTTCTAAGGCAACAGGAAATATATATCAGATTTCAAATCAGACAACGCTCGGCGAGACAGAAGAAAATATACTTGAAAGATTTGAACAGATTATCACAGAGGTAATCGATAAAGAAAGAGAAATGCGTAAACGGATTTACGAATCCGATAAATACGCTATACAGGATAAGCTGATGAGGTCTTTCGGCGAATTAACAAACGCAGTTATACTTACCTCGTCAGAGGCGATGAGCAGGCTCTCTGATGTAAGATTTGCCGTTGAGTTGGGCATAATCAATAATATAGATTATAAGAGCATCAATACGGCGACATATTCGGTTCTGCCGGCGAACATCGTCAAGAACTATAACACAACTGACGCGGCGGAGAGAGATTTGAAGCGTGCTGAAATAGTGCGTGAAATTCTTCTCGGCGGCGATAATAAATAAAAAGCCGTTTGGCTTATTTGATAACACAATATCCCGCCCGCGGATATTGATGAAGAAGGTTGCGGGCGGAAAGGTTGATAATTATGTTTGACAGACTTACTGAAAAAGCAAAGGAAGCCCTTAACTATGCAGCGGAAGCGGCATTAGAGATGGGACAGAATTATGTAGGAACAGAGCACCTGCTTGTTGGTCTTATTCGCGAGAAGGACGGCGTAGCGGGCAAGATTTTAGAGGCAAACAATATAACCGATGAACAGGTTATAGAAAAAATTGACGCCCTGATCGGCACAGGAGAGCCGATTAGCGGAATCAATCCCGAGGCGACCCCGAGAACAAAAAGGGTTATAGAAAACAGCTATCGCGAAGCGAGAAGCATGGGTCACAATTATGTCGGAACGGAGCATCTTTTGATTGCTATATTGAGAGAATCAGAGAGCATCGGCGTTAAGATTCTGCTTGAGCTGGGTGTTTCGCCCCAGAAGCTCTATAACGAGATTCTGAGCCTTCTGAGTGATGGCGGAGCAGACGGCGAGGAAGCAGGCAGGCCGTCAGGCGGCGGAAAGAAAGCGGGCAAGTCAAATACTCCGACGCTGATGAAGTTCGGCCGCGACCTCACACAAATGGCGCGTGAGGATAAACTCGATCCGGTTATTGGAAGGGATACGGCGATAGAAAGGGTTGTTCAGATCCTGAGCAGAAGAACCAAAAATAACCCTTGCCTAATCGGTGAACCGGGTGTCGGAAAGACGGCGGTTGCCGAAGGCCTGGCACAGAAGATTGCCGCTGGCACCGTTCCCGAAATATTGAAGAATAAAAAGGTTATTGCGCTTGACCTGTCATCAATGATTGCCGGCGCGAAGTACAGAGGCGAGTTTGAAGAAAGATTAAAGACCGCTATGGACGAGATTCATAAGGCGGGAAACATCATCCTCTTTATAGATGAGCTTCATACAATAGTCGGCGCAGGCGCGGCAGAGGGCGCGATTGACGCGGCAAACATCTTAAAGCCTGCCCTTGCAAGGGGTGAGATTCAGGTAATAGGTGCGACAACTCTTGAAGAGTACAGAAAGTACATCGAAAAGGATGCCGCTTTGGAGAGAAGATTCCAGCCGATTACCCTTGATGAGCCTACTCCTGAGGAAAGTATTCAGATTTTGAAGGGAGTCCGCGACAAGTACGAGGCACATCACAGAGTAAAGATTACCGATGCGGCGATAGAAGCCGCTGTCAATATGTCGGTTCGTTATATCTCTGACAGATTCCTCCCCGATAAGGCGATTGACCTTATTGATGAGGCCGCTTCAAAGATTCGTATTAAAACTCTGACGGCTCCGCCTGATGTAAAGGCTCTTGAAGATAAGATTGCCGGAATCCGCAAGGAGAAAGAGGCGGCTATCACCGTTCAGGATTATGAGAAGGCGGCAACCCTCAGAGATGAGGAGAAGAAGCTTGTTGAAGAACTGAACTCGACAAAAGAGAACTGGGAAAAGAACCACAGTTCCAGCGAGGCGGTCGTAACCGAGAAAGAGGTTGCCGAAATCATTTCGATGTGGACGGGTATCCCTGTTAAGTCGATTGAAGAAACCGAAAGCGAGAGACTTCTTAAGCTTGAAGAAATTCTTCATAAGCGTGTTGTCGGTCAGAACGAGGCTGTCAGCGCGGTCGCAAAGGCAATCCGCCGCGGCAGAGTCGGTCTTAAAGACCCGAAACGTCCGATTGGTTCGTTCATATTCCTCGGTCCTACCGGCGTTGGTAAGACAGAGCTTTCAAAGGCTCTTGCCGAAGCAATGTTCGGCGACGAGGACGCAATGATAAGAATCGATATGTCCGAGTATATGGAGAAGCACACGGTGTCAAGACTTGTGGGTTCGCCTCCGGGATATGTCGGCTATGAGGAAGGCGGTCAGCTGACCGAAAAGGTTCGCAGAAAACCGTATTCGGTTGTCCTGTTTGATGAGATTGAAAAGGCTCACCCGGATGTGTTTAACATCCTGCTTCAGATTCTTGAAGACGGAATCCTTACCGATTCACAGGGAAGGCGCGTTGACTTCAGAAACACGGTTATAATTATGACCTCAAACCTCGGTGCACGGAAGATTACCGAACACAAGAGTCTCGGCTTCTCGGCGGGCGATCCCGATGAGGAACGCGACTATGAACAGATTAAATCTGAGGTTATGGGCGAGGTAAGACAGGCGTTCAGACCCGAGTTCCTGAACAGAATCGATGAGATTATCGTATTCCATCAGCTCGACAGCGATGACATTAAACAGATTTCGGTTAAGATGCTGGGTCAGCTCACCGGAAGACTTGCTGACAACAAGATTACAGCCGAATTTTCGGATGAGGCAATCGATAAGATTGCGTCCGAAGGCTTTGACCCGGTTTACGGAGCGCGTCCTATCAGACGTGTAATCCAGTCAGGGGTCGAGGATATGATTGCAGAGCGTATGCTCGAGGGCAAAATTAAGTCCGGGGATAAGGTCAAAATTGTCGTTAAAGACGATAAGTTTGACGTCGAAGCCGCGGAATAATAAACAAAAGGGCGTGTGTGCTAAGAATGCACACGCGCCTTTTATAATATCATCACAAATGTTCCGGCGGTAATCAAAGCCGCTCCGATTATTGATTTAACCGTAAATTCTTCGTGTAAGACGATTGCCGCAAGAACAAGGGTTATAACTATACTGAACTTGTCAACAGGTGCGACCAGAGACGCTTTTCCGATTTGAAGAGCTTTGTAATAACAAAGCCATGACGCGCCGGTTGCGAGACCGGAAAGCGTAAGGAATATCCAGCTTTTTTTTGAAATTTCGGTAATACCGTTTTGCGTTCCGGTGATGAAAACAATTCCCCATGCCATAATTACAACGACAAGCGTGCGTATGGCGGTTGCTAGATTTGAATTGACATTTTCTATTCCGATTTTCGCGAGGATAGACGTTGCCGCCGCAAAAATCGAGGATAAGACCGCAAATATAAACCACATAATATCAAGACCTTTCTTTTTTGGGGTTAGGCGAGATTATGCCCTTGAAGACAGATTAGCATTTTTTGGCTATGCACTCGGTTTTTTCAGCACATAAAAGATTCGCTCTGAATCAGGCCGAGCGTTATCGAAACTTCTGTCATCATAAACAGCGGCGAGTTCAAGCCCTGCTTCCTCTGCCGCCGTTTTAATTTCGGCGGAGGAATATGCGCGTTCCTCCTGATATTCTTCGCTTCTTTTATATAGTCCGCTTTCGGCCTTAATGAAAAAGTCAAGAAAAAATGAACAGATTTTGTCGTCGCTGTCATATGAACTGCACCATACGCAGAACGCGTCGTTCTCGTCATATACAAAGGTGTTTTCGTCAAGCACGTGCTTCATTTTATATTCTGAATTTAGGTCAAAAATAAAGATTCCGTCCGGATTCAGGTACTTCGCTATGCCGGAAAAAAGCCGCTTTAAATCCCCGTCATTCGTGAGATAGTTCACGCCGTCAAGCGCGCATATTGCCGCGTCGGCGGGCTTGATTAGTTCGAGTTCAGTCATATCCTGATTCAAAAACAGGATATCAAGGCTCTCGCTTTCCGCCTTTTCGGCGGCAAGAGCAAGCATCTCTTCGGAAATATCAATGCCGGTCACGACATAGCCGTGCCGCGCCAGCGGAATTGTGATGCTTCCGCTGCCGCAGCCGATGTCGAGAATATATTTCGGCCGAATATTAAAATGTTTAAATAATTTTTCATAATACTCCGCGAAGGAGTTATAGTCTATATCTTGAAGCCTGTCATAAATCTGTGCAAAATCAGCATACATAACAAACGCCACCCCTTTATTCAGGTATTCAGAAATTTTTTGATTATTCAGAGATTTTTTCGATCGGCGCATATGCCGCGAGAAGCTTTTTCTCGCCGACGGCAAATTTAATGACAAGAAGCATATCCTTACCCATGCTCTGTGCCGCGAGAACCGTACCCACACCGAACTTGCGATGCTTAACCCTGTCACCGACAGCATAGCCGAGAGAAGAAGCGTTTTCGGATTTCGGCGCTGTGTTATGCTCCGATGCATCACCTAAAAGCGCACTCTTCATACCGCTCTTGGGCGGTGAATACGGACGCGCGCTATGCGATACAGTCTTTGGCTTTTCCATAAAACTGTCGGTCAGCTCACCGGGTATCTCAGCGAGAAATCTCGACGGCGGATTATAGGACGTGCGGCCAAAGAGAGTGCGGCTTCGCGCACGGGTTATAAACAGCCTTTGCTTTGCGCGGGTTATGCCCACATAGCAGAGCCGGCGTTCTTCTTCGATTTCTTCGTTGTCGCCGAACGAGCGGGTGCTCGGGAAAATTCCCTCTTCGGCGCCGATTAAAAACACATTCGGGAATTCAAGACCCTTTGCGCTATGCAGGGTCATAAGCGTAACAGTATCCTGAGCCTCATCATAGTTATCGATATCCGAAACAAGCGAAATATTTTCAAGCAGGTCATTCAGAGTGAGGGCTTCATCGTCCTTAACGGCCTCTTGAACCATTGAAATAAATTCGTTTAAGTTCTCGAGACGGGTTTGGTTTTCAACCGTTTTTTCCGCACTGAGCGCCGAAATCATTCCCGTCCTGTCCATAACCGTGCGGACGAACAGTTCAAGACCCATACCGCCCTCAAGTTCGCTCTTGAGATTAGTAATCATCTCGGCAAACGCCTTTAGATTTACCGCCGCCTTTGTCGGAATGAGGTCAGAAAAATCATCGGCTCTTCGGCATACTTCAAATATGCTTATGCCGTTTGCCGCAGCAACGGCAGCCGCTTTTTCGACCGTGCTTGCGCCGATTCCGCGCTTGGGTTCGTTTATAATTCTCTGAAGCGCAACGTTATCGCCGTGGTTATTGATTAACCGAAGGTAGGATGTAATATCCTTGATTTCCTTGCGGTCATAGAAGCGCAGGCCGCCGAGAACGCGATACGGAATTGCGGAGCGGAGAAGCATATCCTCTATTATACGCGACATTGCGTTCATTCGGTACAGGATAACCGTGTCGGAGTATGAGCCGCTGAGCTCTGCAATCTTTTCAGCAACAAATTGCGCTTCTGAATGTTCGTTCATTGCGGCGAATACCTGAATCTTGTCGCCCGAGCCGTTTGATGTCCACAACTCCTTCCCCTTTCTGCCGTCATTGTTTGATATTACGCTGTTGGCCGCGTTGAGGATGTTTTGTGTCGAACGATAGTTTTCTTCAAGCTTAATGGTTTGACAATCGGGAAATTCCTTCTCAAAGTCAAGAATATTGCGGATATCCGCGCCTCTGAACTTATATATACTCTGGTCATCGTCGCCGACAACACAGAGATTCCGGCGTTTTGCCGCAAGAAGGCTGACAAGCCTGTACTGGGCGTGGTTTGTGTCTTGATACTCGTCAACTAATATGTATCTAAACTTGTTTTGATAATATTCAAGAACATCGGGGAATTCCTCAAAAAGCTCAACCGTCTTGACGATTAAATCATCAAAGTCAAGGGCGCTGTTCTCTTTTAGCTTTCTCTGATAAAGGCTGTAAATATCAGCAATTTTCGAGTAATAGAAGTCGCTCTTATACTGTCTTTGAAATTCAACCGGCGAAATAAGCGCGTCCTTTGCATTGCTTATTGCGGCGAGAACGGCGCGCGGCGGAAATTTCTTATCATCGATTTCAAGCTCTTTTAAACAGTTTTTAACCACCGTCTGCTGATCGGCGGAATCATATATGGTAAAGCTTCGGTCATAGCCGAGCTTGTCTATATCGCGGCGCAGGAACTTGACACAGGACGAGTGAAATGTTCCCGCCGCTATATCGTTTGCCTTGTCACCGAGCTTTGAGACGAGCCTGCTTTTAAGCTCACCCGCCGCCTTGTTGGTGAAGGTGATGGCTAAAATTTGCCACGGAGCGGCGGGGTCCTCGCAAAGCGCCGCTTCAAGATGCGGCGGAAGCTCATCGAGTTCGCCGTCGGCGTACCACTCCATAATTTCGGCATCCTGTTCGGTGATTCCCTCGGGGATTCTATCACTAAGATATGCCGAGCCGAAACGGATGAGATGACCTATCTTGTTGATTATAACCGTTGTCTTGCCCGAGCCTGCTCCGGCGAGGACAAGAAGCGGTCCCTCTGTGTGAAAAACCGCTTGTTTCTGTCTTTCGTTCAAATTTTTATATTCGTTTTCAATTATTTTTCGTCTTGCTTTAATAAAATCAGCTATTTTAAACACCTCGTGTTAAATTATTGTTGCGCCGCCGAGTACAGTATCGCCATCGTACAGAACGACTGCCTGCCCTGGCGTAATCGCCCTTTGCGGCTTGTCAAATACAATTTTCATACGTCCGTCTTCCATAGAAACCGTGCCGGGAGCGGGGCTTGCGCTGTATCGGATTTTTGCTTCGGCACGGATAGGCTTGTCGATTGTGTCAAACGGAATAAAGTTTGCGTTTTCGGCATACAAAGTGTCCGAGAACTCGGTTCCCTGTTCGCCGAGGACTATCTCGTTCCTTGCCGCGTCAATTCTGATTACAAACATCGGCTTTCCGAAGGCAATGCCGAGGCCTTTTCTCTGACCGATGGTATAATTCACAATTCCCTTGTGTCGACCTAAAATATTTCCTTTAAGGTCGACAAAATTCCCCTCCTCCGGAAGAGAGCCGAGCCTGCGTTTTATAAACGCGGCATAATCGTTGTCCGGAACAAAGCATATTTCCTGACTGTCAGGCTTTTTCGCCGTTACTAAGCTGAGCTTTTCGGCATACTTCCGAACCTCATGCTTGTCCGGAAAATCGCCGAGAGGCATAAGTGTTTTAGATAGCTGTTCCTGGGTCAGGTTATATAGGGCATAAGTCTGGTCCTTTGCGTCCGACTTAGCGCATTTTAACAGATAGCGGCCGCTTGCCGGGTCTTTCTCAATCCTTGCATAATGCCCGGTGGCAACGTATTTCGCGTTAAGAATCATAGCTTTCTTTGCCATTGCGTCAAATTTTAAAAATTTATTGCACGCGATACATGGGTTCGGGGTCCTTCCGTGTATGTATTCGGCCGTAAAATAGTCGATAACCTTTTCCGAAAATTCCTTGCGGAAGTCAAGGACGTGGTATTCAATATCCAGCTTGTCGCAGACGCGTCTGGCGTCCTCAACGGCGGACAGAGAGCAGCAGGTGCTCTCTGTCACACATCCGTTTATGTTTTCGCCGTCCCAAAGCCTCATTGTTACACCGATAACCTCGTATCCGCGCTCTTTAAGCAAGGCGGCAGCAACGCTGCTGTCGACGCCGCCGGACATTCCTATTACAACTCGTTCTGCCATTTTCGACATTCCCTTCGCTTATTCGTTATGGTCATCGCTGTGTGAACAACAGCAGCAGTCACCCGTGCAGCTCTTGAGGTGGCTTGCGTCGATGCCTTTATTCTCATAATAGTTAATAATTGCGGCATGAACCGCTTCTTCAGCAAGGTTTGAACAGTGCATTTTTATTGGCGGAAGGCCGTCAAGCGCCTCGGCGACAGCCTGATTGGTAAGCTCAAGCGCTTCGTCAATCGTCTTGCCCTTTACAAGCTCGGTTGCCATACTGCTTGTTGCAATCGCCGCTCCGCAGCCGAAGGTCTTAAACTTTACATCCTCGATAACCTTTGTGTCATCGTTTATCTTCATATAAATCTTCATTATATCGCCGCATTTCGGGTTTCCAACCTGGCCTACCGCGTTTGCGTCCTCAATTTCACCGACGTTTCTCGGATTGGTGAAGTGATCCATTACCTTTTCGCTATACATATAAAAATTCCTTTCTGTTGACTTTTATTGACGGGTATTATTTATTCTTTAACATCTCTTCATAAAGAGGTGACATCATTCTGAGACGCTCGACAATTTCCTTGAGCGAATCCGCGATATAGTTTACATCCTCCATCGTGTTATCTTCGCCGAACGATACGCGAAGCGAGCCATGAGCCTCTTCGTGTTTTAGTCCAATGGCGAGAAGAACATGAGACGGGTCAAGCGAGCCTGAAGTGCAGGCGCTTCCGCTGGAAGCGGAAATCCCCTTCATATCAAGGCTCAGAAGCATACCTTCGCCCTCAATAAATTCAAATGAGATGTTTGCGTTACCCGGAAGTCTTTTGGTCGGATGGCCGTTAAGGTGTGAATACGGAATTGTTTCAAGAACCTTTTTAATATAAGCGTCGCGCAGGGCGGTCAGCTTTTTTTGTTTTTGGTCTATATTTGCGGTTGCCAGCTCAATCGCCTTACCGAGGCCTACTATACCCGGGACGTTCTCGGTTCCCGCACGGCGCATTCTCTCCTGGGCGCCGCCGGTTATGAACGATATAAGCCGAACGCCGTTTCGTACAAACAACGCGCCCGAGCCTTTAGGGCCGTGAAATTTATGTGCGGTAAGTGATAGCATATCAATATTCATTTCGTTTACATCTATATGGACGTTTCCGACTGCCTGAACCGCGTCGGTATGGAACACAATACCGGCGTTCTTAGCTATTTCACCTATTTCGGCGATAGGCATAATAGTACCGATTTCGTTGTTGGCAAACATTATGCTTATCAAAATTGTCGTGTCCTTTATCGCCGCTTTTACGTCCTCGGGTGAGACCATGCCGTATTTATCAACGGGCAGGTATGTCACCTCGTATCCTTGTTTTTCTAAGTCCTGACAGGTGTGAAGAATTGCATGATGTTCCACCGCCGAGGTTATGATGTGGTTTCCCTTTGAGCTAAGCGCTTTTGCGGTTGAGCGAAGCGCCCAGTTGTCGGCCTCGCTTCCCGAGCCGGTAAAATAAATTTCTTTCGGGTCGGCACCGATGGCTGTGGCCACCTGTTCGCGCGCTCTTTCGATTGCCTTTTTTGCCTCTCTGCCTTCGGCATAGATACTCGACGGATTCCCGAAATTCTCGGTGAAGTACGGAAGCATAGCCTCAACCACTTCGGGTGCAACCTTAGTGGTTGCGGCGTTATCAACATAAATGCGTTTTGTCATTTTGTTTCCTACCTTTCTCTTGTTACAGGAGCAATCGAAGCAGATGTTCTGTAATCGATTTTTAAATATTTTAAAATTTTTTGGATTCCGCAACAGCCATACGGTCACAGCGTTCGTTTTCCGGATGCCCTGCGTGCCCCTTGAGCCAGACGAGTTTTACCTCGTGGTTGTCTAAAAGTGTGAGGAGCTTTTCCCATAAATCGGGGTTTTTCGCCGGTTGCTTTGAGGCATTGCGCCAGCCGTTTCTCTTCCATGACCTTGCCCACCCTTTTTCAACAGCATCGACAAAGTATTTAGAATCGCTGTATATGGTTACGCGGCACCTGCGATTTAAGGCTTCGAGGCCGCGAATAACCGCCATAAGCTCCATACGGTTGTTTGTGGTGTTGGCTTCGCCGCCTGAGATTTCCTTTTCATAGCCCTTGCATCGCAAAATCGCCCCGTATCCGCCCGGACCGGGATTTCCGCTGCATGCGCCGTCTGTATAAAGCTGTACCTCAGTTAACTCTGCCATATTTCATATCTCCTATGATAACCAAAATAGTTAAGTCTTAGTCATTGTATCATATTTAATAGTAAAAATCCATACTTTTTTAAAATTTTATAGAAAAATACCGCCGCTTATCAAAAAGCGGCGGCTCGAATTAAATAATATCACATAAAGTGCACGGCGTTACCTCGCCCCGGCAGAGCATCCTGACTGCAGCTTCGGCTTCGGCGTGCGTAAAAAATCGTTCATTTGCGTATGCCTCATCACGTGTGATTCCGTCGGATATTACAGCATATATTCCATAAGGCTTTTCACGGCCCTCTCTTTGGGTTATACACAGTTCGACCTTTGCAGTTTTTCCGTTCTCAGTCTTGATTTCATATACAGTTTTTGACTCCATTTTTATTATAAATTCACCTTTCGTATTTATGATTAAAGACCGGTCCTTTGACTATCTTTATTATGCCATAAAACGACACATATCGCAAGGGTGAATTAACGAAATATATCACGATACTTTTTCAAAATTTGCACTTATTATAAGGCGTAAAAATGTGGGTTTTCAATGATAAACATAATTATGTAAACCAACTTGTGAAAAAAGATGCAAAAACCATGTGAATTTTCGTAGGAAACGGTTCATAATTGTTCGGGATTAAGCATTATAAAAGCTAAAATAATTTTTGCATTGCGGTTGGGCTTGGCAACTGTATGGGCACCGGGCACTTTAATCAATAAAATTATTTTGGTTTTTAATTAACTTTATTACAAGTTAATTACATATTTGATATTTTGTTGAAGATTGTTAAAATTTATGATAAAATAGAGAATGCGGATATTCCGCGCGGAATAAGGCAGGATTTCACTCGCGGTGTTAAACACCGGCGGTTATGCCCCTCTTTTATATTCACAGGTTATTTTTAACCGAGTCTATGAAAGGAGGGATGCTTATGAAAAGTAAGCATTGTACTTATGGCAAGAAAAGTGCTTTTTG